>NZ_JADPLO010000037.1:0-60727 GCF_015667765.1 Bacteroides sp. 1001302B_160321_D4
ATGCAAAGATATTAAGAGATATTTTATTTTCTGTTTACTTTGTAATAACTTGGTAATTAACAAGATATTACGAGTTTGTGATATTGTTTGAAATGATAGGTGATAGAACCTGTCTCTCCGCTTTTAAGCATTGAATATCAATGTATTATAGAATAAGCATCCTAATTAAGGTATCAGAAAATGACCTTATGGGATGCTTTCTTATTTTATGATATTTTGGAGTGATTTGATTCCAATTTAGTGTATTAACAGGGAAAATTTGCAGACAGGAAAATTCTCTGTATCTTTGCCGACATGGCGCAAAAAGGTGAGTTACATATAAGAAATAAACACAATGGTCAATACGATTTTCCGTTGTTGATAGAAAATTATCCTCCACTTAAGAGATTCGTATCACTTAATCCTCTGGGTGTACAAACTATAAACTTTTTTAATCCGCAAGCAGTAAAAGCTTTAAATAAAGCATTATTAATCAGTTATTATGGCATTCGTTATTGGGATATACCGAAACAATACTTGTGTCCACCCATTCCCGGAAGAGCGGATTATATTCATTATATTGCCGATCTTATTCAGCCGGATAGGGTAGCGAAAGATTTGCGGGTAGAGGATGAGGATGCGAACGAACAGAAAACGAAACGCAGATGTCTGGATGTTGGGGTAGGTGCAAATTGTATTTATCCGATTATAGGGCACACAGAGTATGGATGGACATTTGTGGGCAGTGATATTGATCCGGTCTCGATAGAAAATGCACGGAAGATAGTGACTTGCAACCCGGTATTGGCACATAAGATTGACTTGCGACTTCAGAAAGATAGTCGAAAGATTTTTGATGGAATTATCATGCCTGACGAATACTTTGATGTTACGATCTGTAACCCTCCGTTTCATAGCTCGAAGGAAGAAGCGGAAGACGGAACTTTGCGCAAATTGAGTAGCCTGAAAGGGACGAAGGTGAAAAAAGTACAATTAAATTTTGGCGGGAGTGCGAATGAACTTTGGTGTGAGGGTGGAGAAATCCGTTTTATACTGAATATGATCTCCGAGAGTCAGAAATATCAGAAGAACTGTGGATGGTTCACCAGCTTGGTTTCAAAAGAAAAGAATCTCGAAAAGCTATGTGCTAAATTGAAGTCTGTGAATGTATCGGAATATAAGATTATCAGAATGCAGCAGGGAACTAAAAGCAGCAGAATATTAGCCTGGCGATTTTCTAATAACTCATAATAATGAGTGCTTATTGATCTGTTATTTTTAAACCTATTAAATAAAATATTATGGAAACAAATTACATCACTTTGACGAAGGAGAATATTGCGGACGAACATATATGCTGTGCTTTTTCGGACAAGAAATGCAAAGATAGTTATGAATTAAAAAAAGCATGGCTGAAAAAAGAGTTTGATAATGGTTATGTTTTCAGACGTATTGACGAACGGGCGAAAGTGTTCATCGAATATGGTCCTGCTGAAAAGGCGTGGGCTCCTGTCAGTGCTCCTAATTATCTGATGATAAATTGTTTCTGGGTGTCGGGTAAATATAAAGGATGCGGGCATGGCAAGGCTTTGCTGCAGTCTGCTATTGATGATGCGAAATTGCAGGGAAAAGATGGTTTGGTTACCGTAGTGGGCACTTCTAAATTTCATTTTATGAGTGATACAAAATGGCTGCTGCGACAAGGTTTCCAAACTATAGAAAAACTTCCTTACGGATTCAGTTTGTTGGCTTTGAAAATAAATCCGGCTGCTCCCGATCCTTCATTCAACGACAGTGTATTGACAGGTGAGTGTCCCGACCGGGATGGAATAGTAGTGTATTATACTCATCGCTGTCCGTTTACAGAATTCCATGTTCGCGGTTCTTTGGTCAATGCAGCCAAGAGTAAAGATCTCCCATTAAAAATAATAGAATTAGAAACCATGGAACAAGCACAAAATGCGCCTACTCCAGCCACTATCTTTACTCTTTTTTATAATGGAAAGTTTGTTACGACCGATTTGAGCGCGTGTATTGAAGCCCGGTTGGGAAAGGCTTTAGGCTTGTGATTCTGTGAGATGAAGATTTATCAGAAACTAGGATTGGGATAAGAAGATAGCTAATGTTTCTTATTTTAATTTTGCAAAATTAAGATGTACCTTGCACTTTTTATGGAAAATACATATCTTTGGATGTTGAATGATTAAAACACGGTAAGAACTTATGCGTTTTTTTGTATGTATTTTGGTGCTTTTATTTGTACATAATCAATTTTCGAGGGCTGATAAAACTTTAACAGATGATTCTCTGTATACGGAGAAATATATCAGGGATATTTATATTCCCGAACCTAGGCGTGCTCTGCAATTACTGGACGAAGCGGAGAACAGGAAAACGATTCCTTTGCGGGTTGTAAATGAATTGCGTAGTTTATCATATAGTAATATGTATATGAATAAATTGGCATTTATGTATGCAAGGAAAGCTTATTTGCTTGATTCCATATATCAAAAAGATCCGAAACACATGCTGAAAATGACAGTACATTTGGCTGAGTTTTCGGCAATGATGAGTAAATATAATGAAAGTATGCGTTATGCATTAGATGGAATCAGGCAGGCGCAAGAATTAGGGAACAGGGAAGCCAAAGCCAGGTTATTTTTCTGTATGGGGGAGAATAATTGGAGATTATCTTTTAAAGATAAAGCATACGATTATTTTAACCGGACTATTGAGCTTTTGCGGGGCTCAAAGGAGATGCGGGAAATGATGCTGCTCTCTTATTACTATGGAGCAGAAATGAGCTTTTTAATGAATGATTCTCGAATTGATGAGGCATTGAAAGTGGGTTTTGAGCGTGAAAAGCAGATTAAACGGCTTAAGGAAGTACCTCAAATCTCTGAAGATTATGTAGATGGTCAATATAGTTATTTATATGCCAAATTAGCCTACATCTATTGCATGGAGAAGAAATATGAGAAGGCGGAGCAATATTATCAGAAATACTTATCAAAGAAAGAGTCTCATACTCCCGACGGAAAAATGTACTCGGTTCCTTATTTGGCGCTTTCCGGACAATATGAAAAGGTTATTGATAATTGCAGGGGGTTCAAGGAATTGATGAGAACCCAGCAGGATACTTTGAATGAACAGTATCTGACTGTCCTTCGACAGGAAGTGAAGGCATATTTGGGTATGCATAAATACAAAGAAGCTGCCGAGATACGTGAAACGATTTTAACTATAACAGATAGTATCAATACCCGGGATAGAAACAATGCTGCATTGGAATTGAATGCAATGTACGGCGTCTCTGAAAAAGAAGAATATATTGCCGAACAGGCTTTTCAATTAAAAATAAGGAATATTACCCTCTGTTTTCTTGCATGTATTGTTGTACTGACTCTGTTTGTCGTTTGGCGTTTGTGGCATTTCAATCATATAGTCGAGTATAAGAACAGGATGCTTGCCAGGCTTATAAACGAGAAATTTGCTAATAGAAAAGATGGGAACCAGTTATCGGAAGTATACGAACAACTGGCTGTTGTGTCGGAGGTTGAACCGGAACGTATTTCACCCGAAGAACTGGAAGAACTTGCTAACGATACAGATAAAGAAAGTGGGGAAGAAGAAGAGAATAAGAAGATATTTCAGGAACTGAATGATATCGTTATTCGGAAACAGTTATATCTTTCTTCAGAATTGTCGAGAGAAGATCTGGCACAAATCGTACATCTGAATAACGCACGTTTTGCGAGGATGATAAGAGAATGTACCGGAACCAATTTCAATGGATATATCAATGAATTGCGCATTAATTATGCCATTGAACTGATGAAAAAGCATCCCAACTATACGATACGTGCCATTGCAGATGAGGCCGGATTTAATAGCACCCCGATTTTATACAATCTTTTTAAGAAAAAGACGGGAATGACTCCTTACGAATTTAAAAAAGCACAGGATTCGTTACAGAATTGAGTGGATTCTGCTAAACAATTTTCGCATTTTCCGGTTTATCTATTTATAATTAACTATAAATAGAAATGATACAGGTTAGGATAAAGCGGGTTTACGACGATTTTTCAGAAACAGATGGCTACCGGGTACTGGTAGATAAATTATGGCCACGTGGAATGAAGAAAGAATGGCTGAAGTATGATTATTGGGCAAAAGACATCACACCGTCTTCCACATTGCGTAGATGGTTTCACGAAGATATTCCCGGACACTGGGAAGATTTTGTCGTACAGTATCAGAAAGAACTTGACGCTTCTTCCTCAATGGCTGATTTTCTGACTCTTATCAAGCCGCATCCGGTGATAACATTGCTTTACGCTTCCAAAGAACCGGTGTATAATCATGCCCGTATCCTCCGCGATTATCTGGAAATGCGTTTGAAAGAGTGAAATTAAAGTAATTTTTATCTGTTTACGCTTTCTGTCGTTCACTCAATTTCCTACCTTTGTAATCTAAATCAAAATCGTGTAATCATGAAGTATAAATTATTGGTTCTTGATGTAGACGGAACACTCCTCAATGATGCGAAAGAAATTAGTAAGCGTACATTGGCTGCCCTGTTGAAGGTTCAGCAAATGGGAGTACGTATTGTGCTGGCATCCGGCAGACCTACTTATGGCCTGATGCCGCTGGCCAAGATGCTTGAACTTGGAAACTATGGAGGTTTTATCCTTTCCTATAATGGCTGTCAGATTATCAATGCACAAAACGGGGAAATTCTGTTTGAACGTCGGATTAATCCCGAAATGTTGCCGTATCTGGAAAAGAAAGCCCGTAAAAACGGTTTTGCCTTATTCACTTATCATGATGATACGATCATAACGGATTCTCCTGAAAATGAACATATCCAAAATGAAGCCCGGTTGAATAACCTGCAAATAATCAAAGAAGAAGAATTTTCTGCTGCCGTTGATTTTGCTCCTTGTAAGTGTATGCTGGTGAGCGATGACGAAGAAGCACTGGTTGGTCTGGAAGATCACTGGAAGAGACGATTGAACGGAGCGTTGGACGTATTCCGTTCGGAACCATATTTTCTGGAAGTAGTTCCCTGCGCTATCGACAAAGCCAACTCTTTGGGTGCTTTGCTGGAGGTACTGGATGTGAAGCGTGAGGAAGTGATTGCTGTGGGCGACGGTGTGTGTGACGTAACAATGATTCAGTTGGCCGGACTGGGTGTAGCTATGGGACATTCACAAGACTCGGTCAAAGCCTGTGCCGACTATGTGACTGCTTCGAATGAGGAAGACGGAGTGGCCGTTGCAGTGGAGAAAGCTATCATAGCCGAAGTGCGTGCAGCCGAAATTCCCCTTGACCAACTGAATGCGCAGGCACGCCATGCATTAATGGGAAACTTGGGAATTCAATATACATACGCCGACGAAGATCGTGTGGAAGCAACGATGCCGGTAGACCATCGTACCCGTCAGCCTTTCGGCATTTTGCATGGGGGAGCTACTCTTGCACTGGCAGAAACAGTTGCCGGACTCGGTTCGATGATTCTTTGCCAGCCGGACGAGATTGTAGTAGGAATGCAGGTCAGCGGAAACCATATATCTTCTGCACATGAAGGAGATACCGTGCGTGCAGTAGGAACAGTTGTACATAAAGGACGTTCCTCCCACGTATGGAATGTAGACGTGTTTACTTCAACAAACAAACTGGTGTCTTCCATACGGGTAGTCAACAGTGTGATGAAAAAGAGATGACCGACGAAGAAATAAGTAACTTGACAACTATTGATGCATTTATTCAGCGGAAGCAGCCGTTTGCTGTTTACCGTATTCCCGGAGAGAAAGTTCCCCGTCTGTTGACGCAGGCGGAAGGAGCGGTCCGTTTGATATACGATTTGAAAGAACTGAATGGACAGAGAGGATTTGTAATTGCTCCGTTTCAGGTGAGTGAGTCATGTCCGGTTGTGTTGATTCAACCCGATCAGTGGGGGCAGCCTTTACCGGTGGATGATGATACGGAAGAGGACCGGGAGATAGCCTTGCGCCTGCAAGGGCAAGAATCATTTCTGACTTCTTCCACGGAAGAATATGCGGCATGCTTTCATACCTTTATAAATGCGTTACGTGACAGGACGTTTGATAAACTAGTGCTTTCCCGGCATCTTACAGTTGATAAAGTAGCTGATTTCTCTCCTTCGTCCATCTTTCGGGCGGCTTGTAAACGTTATATTCATTCGTATATATATTTATGTTATACTCCGCAAACGGGCATCTGGCTGGGAAGCACTCCCGAAATCATTTTATCAGGTGAGAAAGACGAATGGCATACGGTTGCGCTGGCCGGAACACAGCCTTTGCAAGATGGCAGACTGCCACAAGTATGGGATGAAAAGAACCGGAAAGAACAAGATTATGTTGCTTCTTATATCCGTCGGCAGCTTCTTTCACTGGATATTCATTCTACGGAAAACGGGCCATATCCTGCTTATGCCGGTGCTTTGTCACATTTAAAAACTGATTTCCGTTTTTCTTTGAAAGATAATAAAGGTTTGGGAGACCTTCTGAAAGTTTTGCATCCGACACCTGCCGTATGCGGCTTGCCGAAAGAAGAAGCCTATCAGTTTATTTTGCAGAATGAAGGTTACGACCGCCGCTATTACTCCGGCTTTATCGGATGGCTCGATCCGGAAGGGCGAACAGACATCTATGTAAACTTACGCTGTATGCATATCGAAGATAAACAACTTACTCTTTATGCCGGCGGTGGATTATTGGCCTCTTCGGAATTGAATGACGAATGGCTGGAAACGGAGAAAAAGTTGCAAACCATCAAACGGCTGATTGCAGTGCCTCCTTTAAAATCATAAACTACTAATAATTATCATCATGTATACAGACAAGAAGAACATACTCCAGTTGGTTGCGTTGCTCGAGGCGCATGGGATTACTAAGGTTGTGTTGTGTCCGGGTAGTCGGAATACGCCCATAGTACATACTTTGTCTAACCATCCGAATTTTACCTGCTATCCGGTGACGGATGAACGGAGTGCCGGCTATTTTGCTATTGGTCTTGCGTTGAATGGTGGTAAGCCTGCTGCTGTCTGTTGCACTTCCGGTACTGCATTATTAAATCTTCATCCGGCTGTGGCAGAAGCATTTTATCAAAATGTTCCTCTGGTCATTATTTCTGCGGATCGTCCCGCTGCCTGGATCGGGCAGATGGATGGACAGACAGTACCACAACCAGGCGTATTTCAGACATTGGTTAAGAAGTCGGTAAACCTTCCGGAGATTCATACGGAAGAAGATGAATGGTATTGCAATCGTCTGGTGAATGAAGCTTTGCTGGAAACGAACCATCATGGAAAAGGACCGGTACATATCAATGTCCCTATTTCTGAACCGTTGTTCCAGTTTACGGTCGATTCGCTTCCTGAAGTGCGTGTCATTACCCGTTATCAGGGGTTGAACGTCTACGATCGTGATTATAACGATTTGGTCGATCGGATGAATAAATACCAGAAGCGAATGATTATCATCGGTCAGATGAATCTTATCTATCTGTTTGAAAAAAGATATATCAAGTTATTATATAAACATTTTGCCTGGTTGACGGAACATATCGGCAACCAGACAGTTCCCGGTATTCCGGTAAAGAACTTTGATGCGGCGCTTTATGCCATGCCCGAAGAGAAGGTCGGCCAGATGGTTCCGGAGTTGTTGATTACTTATGGAGGACATGTTGTTTCCAAACGGCTGAAGAAGTTTCTCCGTCAGCATCCGCCTAAAGAACATTGGCACGTATCGCCGGATGGTGAGGTGGTCGATTTGTACGGCTCATTAACTACGGTGATTGAAATGGACCCGTTCGAGTTTCTGGAGAAGATAGCCAGTTTGTTGGACAATCGGACTCCTGAATATCCCCGTGTGTGGGAAAACTATTGCAAGATCATTCCCGAACCGGAGTTTGCTTATTCGGAAATGTCTGCCGTCGGTACGTTATTGAAAGCCTTGCCGGAGTCATGTGCGTTGCATCTGGCAAACAGTTCGGTGGTGCGTTATGCGCAATTATACTCCATTCCTTCTACGATTGAAGTTTGTTGCAACCGGGGGACAAACGGTATTGAAGGCTCGCTGTCTACGGCTGTCGGTTATGCGGCAGCTTCCGACAAACTGAACTTTATAGCTATCGGAGATTTGAGCTTCTTCTATGATATGAATGCGTTGTGGAACATCAATGTTCGCTCCAATCTGCGTGTTCTTCTGTTAAATAATGGAGGAGGAGAGATTTTCCATACCTTGCCGGGATTGGATATGTCGGGTACCTCACATAAATTTATTGCGGCAGTCCATAAAACGTCCGCCAAAGGTTGGGCGGAGGAACGTGGATTCCTCTATCTGCAAGCACAAAATGACGAAGAACTGGCTGAAGCGATGAAAACTTTCACTCAACCGGAAGCTATGGAGCAGCCTGTGCTCTTGGAGGTGTTTACCAACAAAAACAAGGACGCGCGCATGTTGAAGAATTATTATCATCAATTAAAACAAAAATAGATTATGTCAACACAAAGAGAGTGGACAACCATCAGAGAATACGACGATATTCTTTTTGATTATTATAATGGAATTGCCCGTATCACGATCAACCGTGAACGCTATCGGAATGCGTTTACTCCGACAACTACTGCTGAAATGAGTGACGCATTGCGCATCTGCCGTGAAGAAGCGGATATTGATGTGATTGTGATTACCGGAGCCGGTGATAAGGCGTTTTGTTCGGGTGGCGACCAGAATGTGAAAGGACGTGGCGGATATATCGGAAAAGACGGTGTGCCTCGTCTTAGCGTATTGGATGTGCAAAAGCAGATTCGCAGCATCCCGAAACCGGTGATTGCTGCCGTGAACGGTTTTGCTATTGGTGGCGGACATGTGCTTCATGTGGTATGTGATTTGTCCATTGCGTCGGAAAATGCTATTTTCGGTCAGACGGGTCCTCGTGTAGGTAGCTTTGATGCCGGATTCGGTGCGTCTTATCTGGCACGTGTAGTGGGGCAGAAGAAAGCGCGCGAAATCTGGTTCCTCTGCCGGAAGTATAATGCACAAGAAGCATTGGACATGGGATTAGTGAATAAAGTAGTTCCCTTGGAGCAGTTGGAGGACGAATATGTGCAGTGGGCGGAAGAAATGATGTTGCTTAGTCCGTTGGCTTTGCGCATGATTAAAGCAGGATTGAATGCCGAACTGGATGGTCAGGCAGGTATTCAGGAATTGGCAGGTGACGCAACGTTGCTCTATTACCTGACTGATGAAGCACAGGAAGGCAAGAATGCGTTTCTGGAGAAACGTAAACCGAACTTCAAACAATATCCGAAATTCCCTTAAAATCGGCTTTGCCACAGAGTACCACAGAGTTTGCTTTTCCTGCGTTTAAGCCCGATTTTCTGCAAAGCAAGACTGTGGAGGAGAGAATGGTAGGAGAACTGCAAGAGATATAACTTATTAAAACTTCGTGAGGCTCTGTGTTATTCTGTGGTGAATTGAAAAATTATTCACGATGAATTGTAAAATAGAAATTATTCCCCGATTGCTCCATTTCAAGCAACCTGCCGGGACTTCCAGAGGAACATATACTACGCGTAAAGTTTGGTATCTTCATTTTACCTCTCCTGACTTCCCTGGCAGAGTGGGAATAGGGGAGTGTGCACCTTTGCCCGCTTTAAGTTGTGACGATCTTCCTGATTACGAAGATATATTAGTGAAAGTCTGCCGGAAAGTAGAGAGGGAACAAGGCAGATTGGATATGGATGGCTTGTGTGACTATCCTTCAATTTTATTTGGTCTGGAAACGGCCATCCGGCATTTCTTTGCAGGAAACTGGGCTTTATGTGATACGGCTTTCTCACGTGGAGAAGTTGGTATTCCGATTAACGGCCTTATTTGGATGGGAGATTTTCAGAACATGTTATCCCAGATTGAGAAAAAGATGGAAGCCGGATTTCGTTGTATCAAGTTAAAGATAGGTGCCATCAATTTCGAAGAAGAACTGACATTGTTGCGCCATATTCGTACGCATTTCTCTTCTAAAGAAATAGAGTTGCGTGTAGATGCAAATGGTGCTTTCTCACCCGTGGACGCAATGGAAAAACTGAAACGTCTGTCCGAGTTTGATTTACATTCTATCGAACAGCCAATCTGTGCCGGACAATGGGAGGAAATGGCTCGGCTTGCTGCCGAATCTCCATTAGCGATTGCTTTGGATGAAGAACTGATAGGATGCAATACGCTGGAAAGGAAACAGGAGCTGCTTTCAACAATTCGTCCGCAATATATCGTTATTAAACCTTCTTTTCATGGAGGAATATGCGGAGGAGACGAATGGATTACCGAAGCTGAAAAACAACAGATCGGCTGGTGGATAACTTCCGCTCTGGAATCAAACATTGGGCTAAACGCCATTGCCCAGTGGTGTGCAACATTCAGCAATCCGTTGCCACAGGGACTGGGAACAGGGGCGCTCTTTACAGACAACGTGGAAGTGCCTCTTGAAATAAGAAAAGATTGTTTATGGTTTTGTAAATGATAGTATTTAAAGGATATTCCGATGATATTCGATCGAAAACAACAACGCTTGTTACTGGAAGGAAAAGAATATACTTTTGAGGATATAAGCCGATTAATAGCAGGAGGAGCGGAGGCTCATTCTCCTGCTAGTTGGGATTTATATCTTTTCCTGAACGAATGGTTTAACGATTCTCCTGTCATCATTGTTCATACATCAGGCTCTACGGGTACACCTAAAGAGTTGATTGTACGTAAAGACCAGATGATGCAAAGTGCGCGTCTGACTTGTGAGTTTCTGGATTTGAAGAAAGGAGAGACGGCATTACTTTGTATGAATCTTCGTTATATTGGTGCAATGATGGTGGTCGTGCGTTCGTTGGTTGCAGGCTTGAATTTGATTGTACGTCCTGCTTCCGGTCATCCTTTAGCGGATATAAAAGAGCCTTTGAGATTTGTGGCAATGGTTCCCCTGCAAGTTTATAATACGTTGCAAGTTCCCGAAGAGAAAGAACGATTGAAACAGACGGATATTTTGATTATAGGTGGTGGAGCTATTGATGAGGCTTTAGAGGCGGAGATCAAACATCTTCCGACTGCCGTCTATTCTACCTATGGCATGACTGAAACTTTATCTCATATTGCTCTTCGTCGGCTGAACGGAACATTGGCTTCGGAACATTATTATCCGTTTTCTTCAGTAAAACTGTCTTTATCTGTAGAGAATACGTTAATTATTGATGCCCCTTTGGTATGTGATGAAATATTGCAAACCAATGACATTGCACGCATCTATCCCGATGGAAGTTTTATGATTTTGGGTCGGAAAGACAATGTGATAAATAGTGGAGGAATTAAGATTCAGGCGGAGGAAATGGAGAAATTGCTTCGTTCTTTTATTCCTGTGCCATTTGTTATTACTTCAGTTCCGGACCAGCGTTTAGGGCAGGCTGTAACCTTACTATTGGAAGGTCAGCCAGAATTATTGGAAGGTCAGCCGGACACTAAAGAAATCGGAAACAAACTACAGGAAATATTGGAACCTTATTATCGTCCCAAGTACATATGGACGACAGATTGTATTCCGCAAACAGAAAACGGCAAGGTTAATCGTGCGAAGTGTCGTATTTTAGCCAAACAAATGTTGACGACGTTTTACACTCACACTCTCACACCTTGATTGAAATCCTTTATTCATCAACGTTTCAGGGGCCTCTAATTGTCTTACCCTAGTTTTAGTTGAGACTTATTAGAGTCAACAAAATTCAGGGTAAGACATTTTATTTCAGTAGAATAAGTTTCATCTTTTGAAAGTTGTTGCTTACTTTTATAAATCTTGATAAATAAAGAACAAAACTAATTTTTTTAATAATATCAGCGAATGAACGTATTTAGATAGTACTAGTACACTGGAAATAATAAAGAGAGAATATTCCTTTTACGGAAATATCCTCTCTTTCTCACTTAAAAACCTAAACCTTTTATCTTAATTATTTGCTATTATAAGCCGTCAACATCCAAACTAGTTTTTCCTGTTCTTTCAGATAATCGCTCATCATCGAAACGGTTACTTCATCTCCGGCTTGAGAAGCGATAGACAAGATTTTACGTTCTTCACCAATCAGATAACTGATACTCTGAAGGATATTGTTCAGTGCCTGTTCGCCGTTGCTCACCTTATCTACTTCACTGATATTTGCTACTTTCAAATAATCGCTGAATTTATTGGCAGGAGTACCGCCCAACATCAAGATACGTTCTGCAATTTCGTCTACCTTTTCGGCTGTGTCATCATACATCTTTTCGAATTGGCTGTGGAGAACAAAGAAATCATGTCCTTTGATATTCCAGTGGAAACCGCGGAGATTGGTGTAATACACTTGGAAGTCTGCTAATAGTTGTTGCAAAGATGCTACTACGTTGTTTGCTCCCGATTCATTCAGTTTGATAAATTCTAAAGTTTTCATATTCTTTTTATTTTTAATGATTTATACTTGTTTTCTTTTTTTTCTGTACTGCAAAGATAAGGCGGAAAATGCTTGTTGTCAAACTGAAAATTTCTATCTTTGCATAGATGAAATCTATAACTTAATATGATTTGATAGATGACGATACAACAATTAGAATATATACTAGCCGTAGACCAGTTCAGGCATTTCGCACGGGCAGCCGAATATTGCCGTGTGACGCAACCTACTTTGAGTGCCATGATTCAGAAGCTGGAAGATGAATTGGGAGTAAAGTTATTCGATAGGACAGTGCAACCCGTCTGCCCGACACCCATCGGGCAGAAAGTGATAGACCAGGCTCGTGTGATTCTGGCGCAGGCAGCTCAAGTAAAAGAAATCATCAGTGAAGATAAGCAATCATTATCAGGTGTATTCCGTTTGGGAGTATTACCCACTATCGCTCCTTATTTGCTACCCCGCTTTTTCCCTCAACTGATGGAGAAATATCCCGAACTGGATATTCGTGTCACGGAAATGAAAACCCAGGATATTCAGCAGGCTCTGCATGCCGGCGATTTGGATGCAGGGATTATTGCCAGTAAATTAGAAGACACATTCTTGACGGAAGAAACTCTCTTCTATGAGCAATTTTATGCTTATGTATCACGGAAAGAACCCTCGTTCAAACATGACGTTATCCGCACTTCCGATATAACCGGCGAACATCTTTGGCTTTTGGACGAAGGACATTGTTTTCGTGACCAACTTGTCCGTTTCTGTCAGATGGAAGCGGTGAAGGTTAGTCAGATGGCTTATCGCCTGGGAAGCATGGAAACCTTTATGAGAATGGTAGAAAGCGGAAAAGGAATCACTTTTATTCCCGAACTGGCAGTGGCTCAATTGACGGAAGAACAGCGACAATTAGTACGTCCGTTTGCTATCCCCCGACCGACGCGGCAAGTGGTGTTGGCGACAAATAGAGATTTTATTCGTCACAGCCTGCTATGTGTTCTGAAAGAGGAAATAAAAGCTGCAGTCCCCAAAGAAATGCTTACTTTGCAGTCCATACAGTGTTTGCTATAATAATAGAGGTTGAGATGATTCCTGTCATATACCCTTGTACCGGGTATAAGCGAAAAGAATAACTCCAACAGTGGCAAAGCGGGTTTCGGAGAAATTCATCGGAGTGACGTCATTGCTCAATCCTTGCTTGATAAGAGAGTTTACGATGGCCCATAAGGTAGAGGCTAATATGGCGTGCAAAAGTCCTTTTTTCATTTTATTTGCTTGCCTTTTATTCAAAAATGTTGCGAAAGCAATAATAATTTAGGCACGTAGGCTTTGTTTTCTTGGGTTAATTCTCTATATTTGATGCATTAACCATTATTTATAGTTATGAAAAAGTACATTGCAGAAATGATTGGAACGATGGTGCTCGTTCTTATGGGATGCGGAAGTGCCGTTTTTGCCGGTAGTGTAACCGGTACGGTAGGTGCTGGCGTGGGAACAGTCGGCGTAGCTTTAGCATTTGGTCTTTCAGTAGTAGCGATGGCGTATGCTATCGGAGGTATTTCAGGATGTCACATTAATCCTGCTATTACATTAGGAGTGTTCTTAACTGGGCGTATGAACGGAAAAGATGCAGGTATGTATATGATTTTCCAGGTAATCGGAGCTATTATCGGCTCGGCTATTCTTTTTGCTTTAGTTTCCACCGGTGCTCATGACGGACCTACGGCTACAGGTTCCAATGGTTTTGGCGATGGAGAAATGTTGCAGGCATTCATTGCGGAAGCAGTATTTACTTTCATTTTTGTATTAGTGGTGCTCGGCTCTACCGACTCGAAGAAGGGAGCAGGCAATCTGGCAGGACTTGCCATCGGTTTGACTCTTGTATTGGTACATATTGTATGTATTCCTATCACAGGGACTTCTGTAAACCCGGCACGTAGTATTGCTCCGGCATTATTCCAGGGAGGAGAAGCATTGTCGCAGTTGTGGCTGTTCATCATTGCTCCATTTGTAGGAGCTGCGTTGAGTGCGGTAGTTTGGAATTATCTGGGAGATAAGGAAGAAAAGAAATAAATCTTTTATAAGAATAACTTCTTTATATAAAGGAGAAGATAAAAGGGCGGCAGTTTCACAACTACCGCCCTCTTTTGCGTAATTAATATATTATATTAAAAAAGAGTGTGTTTTGCACGTTTACATTAGATTTATAATCTTAGGGAAACTTTACTTCATAAGTTTTCGGTCCGCCATATAAAGTGTTGACACGGATCCTTAATCCTTTTTTCCCTTCCATCCGGTCTTTAATCTTATCCAGTTTGAAAGATACATATCCTTCGCCCAGGCTTTGAGGATAATCACCTTCACTGTTATGACGGAATTCCAGATTGATATATTCGTCCTCCGCACTGTCTTCGTCAGCAGTGGGAGCAGACTCTTCTTTGTCGTTGATTACGAGATTCAGGAAATGTTTTTTATCTTCACTATGCGTTCCATAATATTGGAATTCAATCGTCAGATATTTATTATCCTTGTTGATCCACATATAAGTTGTGTTGATCTTGTCATCTCCGACTTTTTCTTCGTCGTTGTCATCTTCACCCATCGTGATGATGTCTTTAGTTAAGATTGGATTGATACCTCTCACCTGAATATTAAGGTCGTATCCATTCACAGGTTCTTCCAGCTCGTTGAAGATCACAAAAGCTCGTTGTCCTTCCACCCAATCTTTATTACTCCATCCTTGCGCATTGCTGGGATACATCTTTTTCCCGTCATCCAAAGTGAAATAAAATTCCTTGCTATCCTGGCTAATCATATTGATGGTACTGACAACCAGAAGATCGGACGGGTTGTCATCGTCGTCCAAACATGACTGGAGAATCGGCATTGTAGTCATAATAGCAAAGATAAAGGCAATGAATTTAAATTTCTTCATATACTTATTTAAGTTTTAGATTATATAAAATGGTTCCTTTGTATTGTGAAAATGCAATGGGATAGAAAATATTGCATTTGAATCTGTTAAAGAAACAAAAGTGATAAAAGAGTTGTTCTCTCTATGCAGTATTTCTATCTTTGCTGCATTTATAAGTTAAACACGTGTATAAGAGAATGGAAGAATTAGAGTTGTCGGAACAATGCAGGCTAGGCAATAACCAAGCTCGCAAAGAACTGTATGAGCAGTATGCGGGACGTATGCTTGGCATCTGTCTTCGCTATACCGGCGACCGTGATACAGCCCAGGATCTGCTTCACGACGGTTTTTTAAAGATATTCGATTCCTTCGACAAGTTCACCTGGAGGGGTGAAGGCTCCCTGCGGGCTTGGATGGAAAGGGTGATGGTCAACACAGCTTTGCAATATCTCCGGAAAAATGATGTAATCAATCAGTCGGCACCATTAGAAGAGTTGCCTGAAGAATATGAAGAACCGGATGCTTCTGATGTAGAAGCTATTCCACAGAAAGTGTTGATGCAGTTTATAGAAGAACTACCTGCCGGATATCGTACAGTGTTTAACCTTTATACATTCGAAGACAAATCGCATAAAGAAATCGCACAGGAATTAGGTATTAATGAAAAATCTTCGGCTTCGCAACTATTTCGTGCGAAGAGTGTATTGGCAAAAAGAGTAAAAGAATGGATAACGCATAATGGATAGATAGAGATGGAAGAGAAAGAATTGTGGATGAATAAGTTGAAGGAGAAGCTCGCGGATTATTCCGAGCCGGTGCCTGCTTCCGCTTGGGAACAACTGGAGAAAGAACTTATGCCTCCTGTGGAGAAGAAAATATATCCTTATCGAAAATGGATGATGGCTGCTGCAGCTGTTATATTGTTAGCCGTCGTTTCGTCGGTAAGTCTATATTTTCTGGGGACACCGGCTGCGGATGAAATACGTCATATAAAGACTCCGGCATTGGCATCTACACCCGATGCGTTGCCGGGTGTGCTACAACCGGATGTGCAGGGCACTTCCGTAGAACCCGTCTTGCGACCAGTGGCTCGTGAAGACCGTTTGGCGAAAATTGATAAGAATCTTACAGAACAGAAAACAAATGCAGATCAATCTGCAATAGAAAATAGCAACGAACCTGTAACAGGGAATGAAAATAATCCTGTGATTGAGAAAGATCAGACGCTCAAAGGTGAGACGGAACAGACGAAAAATGAAGCAAAGCAGGTAGACAGTGAAAATGTGGGTCAGGCTACACAGTCACAGGATACTGAACGGCCGAACAACAGGCCGCGTCGCCCTTCCGGCAGAGACAAGCTACATATTCCGGCAGAAAAAAGAGCATCTCAAAAAGGAACATGGTCCATGGGACTATCGGTTGGAAATTCGGGCGGAGCATCCACAGAAGTCGGTGCCGGCTCTCATGCTTATATGTCTCGTGTGAATATGCTTTCTGTTTCCAACGGTTTGATGGAGATACCTAACGATCAGACATTGGTTTTTGAAGATGGAGTGCCTTATCTGCGTCAGGCAAAACAAGTGGTCGACATTAAGCACCATCAACCAATTTCCTTCGGATTGTCCGTCCGTAAAGGACTGGCCAAAGGATTCTCTCTCGAAACGGGATTGACTTACACATTGCTTTCTTCGGATGCGAAACTGGCGGGTGAAGAGCAGCAGATAGAACAAAAACTTCATTATGTCGGTATTCCGCTGCGTGCCAACTGGAATTTCCTTGATAAGAAACTCGTCACTCTCTACGTCTCCGGTGGAGGTATGGTGGAGAAATGTGTTTATGGAAAGCTCGGTTCCGAGAAAGAAACGGTGAAACCTCTGCAATTCTCGGTATCCGGTGCGGTAGGTGCACAGGTGAACGCAACGAAACGTCTGGGTATCTATGTAGAACCCGGTGTTGCTTATTATTTTGATGACGGTTCGGATATACAGACCATACGTAAAGAGAATCCGTTTAACTTCAATATACAGGCTGGTATCCGCTTGACTTATTAATGCGAACTACCTTACTGAACATAGTGACGGTATCCGTTCAAGATAGCGTCACTATCCTGATTAGATAGCGTCACTATCTTGACCGGATGGCGTCACTATCCTGATATTAGTATCTTTTTCCTCATAAAAATCGGATAATTGAGAAAATATTAATAATATTGTCACCTGTTAATGGTCTATGGTTGCATACCTTTGTTGCAAAACTCTAAGCTATGGTGAATTTTACAGATGAAAAACATTTATTAATCGATTTAAAAGACGGTTCTTTTCAAGCATTTGAAAGATTGTATAATATGTACAGCGGTAAACTGTACAATTTCATTATGCGGCTTTCTTCCGGCAATCAATATATGGCTGAAGAAGTGGTGCAATCCACTTTTATCCGTATATGGGAAGTACGTGAGAAAGTCGATACCAACGCTTCATTTATTTCTTTTCTTTGTACGATAGCCAAAAATTTACTGATGAACATGTACCAACGTCAGACCGTTGAATATGTTTACAATGAATATCTGCTGAAAAGCAGTGTGGATCGTGATTCGCAAACAGAAGAGAATATTGATCTTCATTTCTTGAACGACTATATCGACTCATTAGCGGAAGAATTGCCGGCACAGCGAAAGAAAATCTTTATCTTAAGTAAGCGTCAGAACTATACGAATAAGGAAATTGCTGAAATGATGGGTATTTCTGAAAGTACAGTCGCCACACAATTATCTTTGGCGGTGAAATTTATGCGTGAGCAGTTGATGAAGCATTACGATAAGGTAATTGCGCTTCTGATCGCCTTTTTTGTTAATGAAATGTAATTGTAATACACGTTTTTGGATAGTAGATAGGATGAAAATGTATACTTGTAAATAAGCAGGAAAGAAGATGGATAAGATATATTATAAAGAACTGATTGAAAAGTATTTCGATGGAAATATAACGGATGCGGAGATTAAAGAACTTTCCGATTGGATAAAGAACGACCGCCATTTACAGAACTGGTGGGAAGAAGAATTTTCCAAATCGGATGCCGGTATTAATCCGGTACTGCGCGACAAACTATTTGCCCGAATCAAAGAACAGACGCAGGGAAAAGAAGAGACACAGGGAAAAGAGAAACCAAGAACTATTCGCATGAATCTTTGGAAATGGGCTGCCGCCATCGTTTTACCCATTTGTATTGCCTTCTTCACCTACTATCTTATAGATTCTTCGCAAACAGTGGGAGCGCCCTTTATAGTAAAAGCCGATAAAGGAGATAAAGCAACCATCGAATTGCCGGACGGAACGAATGTCGTTCTCAATTCAGCTTCACAATTAAGCTATCTGAATAACTTCGGAGAAAATGTGCGTCGTGTGCAACTGAATGGTGAAGCCTATTTCAAAGTAGCTCATGATGAAAAACATGCCTTTATAGTGCAGGTCGGGGATTTGGAAGTGAAAGTACTCGGTACTTCTTTTAATGTATCTGCCTATGAAGATGCCAAAGACGTGACGGTCGTTCTTTTGGAAGGAAAAGTAGGGGTTTATGCGCAGAAAATGTCGCATATCATGAAGCCCGGCGACAAAATAGAATATAATAAAGCCACTCATAAGATAACAGCCACTCAAGTACACCCGAGTGACTACATTGAATGGACGAAAGGAAATATCTATTTTGAGAAAGAATCTTTGGAAAATATAATGAAAACCCTTTCACGCATCTATGACGTAGAGATTCGTTTCGACTCCAATAAACTACCTAATGAATATTTCACCGGAACCATTCCGGGAGGTGGCATACAGAATGCATTGAATATCCTGATGCTTACTTCACCTTTCTATTATGAAATGGACGGTTCGGTGATTGTTTTGAAAGAGAAATAGTAGAAAAAATATAGAATAGAGCCATTCCGAAGCCCACTACTTAGGAATGGTTTTTTTGTTCTCTGAATTGGATAAGTTAACGAGAGTTAAAGTCTGATAGGCGATTGGACGAGCAGGGATAGAAGTCTGTATACCTATCAAACAACTTAAAAGTTTTGATATATGAAGCACAAAACAACCTTTGAAAAGCTCCCTCAAGCAAATACAGGGAGAAGTAAGAACTGGAAAACACTGCGGGCTATCTGTCTGCTATTGTTTTTAAGCGTCTCTTTCACCGCTTATTCCCAAATAACAGTGAATGTGAAAGACATCTCTTTGAGAGCCTCTTTAAAGAAAATCGAGCAAGTAAGCAATTACAAATTCTTCTACAATGAGAGTCTGCCGGAGTTAAACCGAAAAGTATCGTTAAATGTGAAAGATGCAACGATTGAACAAACCATGCAACAACTTTTAGGAGGAATGGACTTAGCGTATAAGAAAGAACAAGACAATGTGATTGTATTGATTCGCAAAGCCCAGGACAAATCGATAACTAAAAAAATAACAGGTACTGTTGTCGATGAAAAAGGCGAACCAGTCATTGGTGCCAGTATTGTGATAAAAGGTGAGTCGCACGGAACGATTACAGATTTTGATGGAAAGTTCACATTAGCAGACGTACCGGAAAAGGGAATATTGACCGTCTCTTATATCGGTTATAAAACAGTTGACCTTTCTGCCGCAGGGCAGACATTCGTAAAAGTTGTACTTCAGGAAGACAGTAAAATGATAGACGAGGTCGTTGTTGTCGGCTACGGAGTCCAGTCACAAAAGCTAGTCACTACTTCTATCAGTAAAGTAAAGATGGAAAATATAGATCAGGGTAATGACTATAATCCGATTAAAATGCTGCAAGGACGTGTAGCGGGTGTGAATATCTCCTCTGCATCAGGAACTCCGGGAGAAGCACCGAATGTTACCGTTCGTGGTATCGGTTCCGTTAGTGGGGGAAGCTCGCCGCTTTATGTGGTCGATGGTATCCCCAGCGAAAAATATCCCAACCTGAATCCGAATGACATTGAGAGCATGGAAGTTTTGAAAGATGCGTCTGCGGCCGCTATCTATGGTTCGCGTGCCAATGCCGGAGTTGTATTGATAACGACCAAATCAGGTCAGCAAGGTAAGACGAAGATAGAGGTGTCCGGTCGTTACGGATTCGCTTATCTGGCTAGCGACATTGAAATGGCCAATTCGATGGAATATATGAATACGATGCAAGCCGCTATTGATAATTACAATGTGCAAATGGGAGCTAACCTTCAATTGTATGTTCCTTCTCAAATTCAGGAAACCAATTGGGTGAAAGAAATATCAAGAAAAAACTCGAAAACAGGTACCGGCTCTATCAGCATTTCCGGTGGAAATGAAAAGACCACCTTCTTTGCTTCTTTAGGCGCTAATACTCAAGAAGGATATTTGAATAAGAGCAGCTATGACCAGTATAATATGCGTGCCAAATTCACACATAAAATAAACAACCTGTTCAAACTGAATCTGAATCTGGCAGGTTCGGCCAGCCGTTCAGACTTATTGGAAGAAACGAGTACCAGCTTGAAAGTACTTCGTACAGCTCGTGAGGAGCAGCCTTGGTATTCACCTTATAAAGAAGACGGAACATCTTATAAAGTGAACGGGACAGATATTTTGCGCCACAATCCGGTGATGCTGATTAATGAAGAAGACTGGGTAGCTAAGAAATATCAATTGTCTGGTGTGTTCAGCGTAGACGTAACTCCTTTCAAAGGATTTAAGTACACACCGACAGTAAGCGTATATGGTATTTTGGACAACACATCTAAAAAATTGTCGGACAAGCATGATGCCCGTAAAAATAGTAGTGGTTGGGGAGCATTAGCCGAACAAAAAGACCAGAGTTTCCGCTATGTGATAGATAATATATTCTCTTACAACAATGAATGGAATAAACTAATCTACTCCGTCATGTTGGGACATTCGTTTGAGAAATACACTTATGAACAATTCGGGGCAAAGAGTGATAACTATGCTAACGGCGCATTTCCTTCCTCCAACTTTGATTTAATCAATGCAGGTCCTAATATTTACGCCGGAAATATTAGTTATACCTCTTATGCCTTAGAATCTTATTTCGGACGAATCGCTTTGAATTGGGACAATAAATACATACTGAATGCTTCTTTGCGTAGTGATGGTTCTTCCCGCTTTGCGAAGAACAAGAGATATGGTTATTTCCCTTCTGCTTCTTTTGCGTGGCGTGCCTCCAATGAGGAATTTTTTCCAAAAAACAAATACGTCAATGATGCAAAGTTAAGATTAAGCTGGGGTATGACAGGTAGCATGGCAGGAGTGAGTAATTATGCTCCGTTATCACTGATTAGTGCGGGCGGTGCTTCTTACAACGGTTCTGCCGGATTCCAGATTTCGCAGGATGCCCGTGCTTTGACTTGGGAGAAAGCCAGCCAGTTTAATATCGGATTTGATATAGAAATGTTTCAGTCTCGCCTGACTTTAAACATAGATATGTTCTATCAAAAGACTACCGACCTGCTGTTTAAGAAACCAGTCAATGCAACCACCGGATATACCACATTACAGTCCAATATCGGCTCATTAGAGAATAAAGGACTTGAGTTGGCTTTGAATGGTAAAATCTTCACCGGAAAGTTTAAATGGGATTTGGGTGGTAACATTTCTTTTGTAAAGAACAAGCTGCTTTCCCTCATCGAAGGAAATGATATGTATATTGTTCCCAGCAGCGGTAGTAACCTTTTAGGAGGTTCGATGCATGCGTTGATTAACGGACAGCCTATCAGTACATTCTATATGCTAAAGATGGAAGGTATCTACCAGCGTGACGACGAAGTGCCTGCGAAACTGTATGCGAAAGGAGTCCGTGCCGGTGACGTGAAATATTTCGATTATAATGAAGACGGAGATATATCTGACGCCGACCGAATGAATGTAGGAAAAGCCATTCCTGATTTTTACGGTGGTATTACCTCCAACTTCTCTTACAAAGGTTTCGATTTGTCATTGTTCGGACAATTCTCGGTAGGCGGTAAAGTGATGTCGGCATGGCGGGGAGTGAACGGTTCCGAAGGTACTGACCATTTAGGATTGGCGCTGTCCAATGTAAAAGTAAACGACCGTGGCGAATCTGTCGAGCAATACTTTAATGTAAGCAAAGAAGTGGCTAACGGATATTGGCGTGGAGAGGGCACAAGCAACACGATTCCTCGTCCTGTAAGAATAGGAGTACATACCGGGTATGATTATGACTATAACGTGCAAACCTCAACACGTTATTTGGAAGATGCTTCCTATTTTAAACTGAAAACTGTGACTTTGGGCTACACTTTGCCGGAATCAGTCGTTAAGAAACTCCGCGTGAACTCATTAAGAGTCTACGTTTCGGCTGATAATCTACTCACTCTCACCAAGTATTCCGGTTATGATCCCGAAACATCATTTTCCGGTAGCCCGGGAGACTCAAATTATGGAGTTGACTTCGGGTTGCAACCTGTATTGCGAACATTTATTTTTGGTCTGAATCTAAACTTTTAAAAATATAGATGTATGAAACGATACTATACTATAATCAACTATTTGCTATGTAGCATTTGCCTTTTGTGGATGACGGGTTGTTCAGGTATACTGGACGATATGCGGCCTAAAGATCAGATACCTCAAGATATGTTGAGCGAATCCGATTTGGAAAAGTTATTGAATGGCGTGTATGCCGAAATGGAAGAACTGGTATTCAAATTTTATATGGATGGTGATGTAAAAGGCGAGAATTTCAAGGCAGGTCCCGGATTTTCCATGAACGACCCCATGTTGATGGCTCCTAGTTCTAAAGAAGTTTTGAGCCAGTGGCAGAAATGTTTCACAGCCTTGAAGCAAGTAAATTTCTTGGTTGAAACATACGAAGCGTCATCTAATAAAGAGAGTCAGGTTGTGAAGCAGACAGGAGGGACCGGATACTACTTCAGAGCTTTGATTTATTATCATCTGGTCACTCGCTGGGGAGGAGTTCCTATCTTGCGTAAGCGCACTTACGACGTCGTTCCCATTTCTCCCGAAACCGAAGTGTGGAGTTTTATAAAAGAAGACTTGGCGAAAGCGGAAGGATTACTGTCTGATTTCACCGATCGTTTTTATGTGTCTCTTAGTGCTTGTGATGCGCTTCAAGCCAAAGTATGTTTGTCCTTGAAAGACTATACAAATGCGGCAGCTTATGCCGACAAAGTGATTACAAAATCAAATTTCGCATTGAGTACTACATCAGTTGAGTATGCCCAGGCGTTTGTCTCTAATAGCAGTAGCAAAGAACTGGTCTTTGCGTTAGCCAACAAGCGTAGTACAAGTTTGCTGTTATTCTACCAAACGGTCAATGACATCGATCCGACTTGGGATTACTCTCCTTCTACCGAATGTTACAGCCATCTTTATGATGATACCGCCGTAAAGTCAAAGGATATACGGGCAAAGGCAGTATTTGGTGCAGATAATAGCCGTATTATTAAATTCCCGAATGGAAGTACCGGTCAGTTTGTTACCAATGAACAACCGTCACAAACCCCGATTGTGGTTACCCGTGTGGCGGAAATGTATCTGATTAAAGCGGAAGCATTGGGAGCAGTCAATGGGTTGGCTACATTAAAAGAATTTATGAACAAACGCTACGCAACCGTCTTGTTGCCTTCAAATATGACTGATATAGAGTTTCAGAATCAAATACTTGATGAGCGTCACCGCGAGTTGTATGCAGAAGGTCAACGATGGTATGATTTGAAGCGAACCAACCGTTTGGACTTGTTTTCTTCCTTGAACGGTAGAAACTATCTGATGTATTATCCTGTTCCCCAGTCGGAACGCGATTTGGCGGGAGAGGAAAATTACCCTCAAAATGAAGGCTATTAATTATCTTAGAAAGAACAAAGTATGAAGAATATAAGAATAGTAACAACGTTTTTTATCTGCTTGCTGCTACTTTCAGCATGCTCGGATGATTGGAAAGAAAATGCGCTGACAGCTAAATTTACTTTTGACAAGACAACCTACTATGTAGGCGAAGAAGTCAGTATCACGAATGAGACAGTAGGCGGAGAAGGTAATTATACCTGCCAATGGGATTTAGGGAATGGAGAGACTTCAACAGAAGTTGCTCCTAAAGTGACTTACGAAACGAATGGAGCATATACAGTGACTTTGCATGTGAAAGACAGTAAAGGAAATTATGCAATGGCTCATAAATTATTGACGATTGAAGCTGAACCTCTGCCCGAAGTCGGCAATGTGAAACTGAAATGGGTAGGTGCCCACGTGTTGGGCGAAATACGTTCTACGGCTCCGGCAGTCAGTGATGATAATAATGTATATATGACTTCCAATGACCATTATTTGCGGAAATTTTCAGCCGCTACCGGTGAACAATTGTGGGAGTTCGACTTATGGACATCGGCTGACGGTGATTCTCCGTCCGGTAATACGCATACCACTCCGAGCATTGATACGGACGGTACTGTGTATGTAGGAACAGGCGACACAAGTGGCAAAATAGGGCGCGTATATGCCATCAATCCCGATGGAACAAAGAAATGGGTCGTTGCCGGAGATGCTGAAAAAGGATTTTGGAATAAAGGACAGGCTTCAAAGCCTCGTATTAATTATCTGACTTGTGCGATTGGAGAGAATCATATCTATATGGGTAACGGCGGCTCTACGGGATCTGTGCTTGCTGTCGATAAGAATACCGGTTACAGAGTAGGTTATGTGGCAAACGCAGACAATTCCGGAGGCCCGTCGGGGGGAGTATCTGCCGGAATAGCATTGGCGAACAACACATTAATTTGGGCTGGTGGAAAGAACGGCTTATTCGGCGCGTCGGCGTCTGCACTGAATACAGGTGGTAATGTGATGTGGGCATGGCAAATATATAGTTCGGGAAATGATAAGCCTTCAGAAAACATGAATGCTTCCGTAGCTGTGGACGCAACCGGCACTATATACGGAATTGCCACCTTCCCGAGTATAGGAAGCAGTGCGTTTGCTATTGGAAGCGACGGGGTTGAGAAATGGCGTACTTCGTTAGGAAATGTAGGAACACTAGACCAAGGGGGTGTTGTGATAGGCTTGGACGGAAGTATCATTGTAACGGTAAAACGTGCTCCGGGTGAAGCCACAGGAGGAATCGTTGCATTATCTCCTAATGGAGTTGTTCAATGGCATTACGGTGTGCCGGAAGACGTCAGTGGATGTGCGGCAATCGATCAGGCCGGAAATATTCATTTTGGAACGCAATCCGGTAATTATTATATCATTAAACCCGAATCCTCGGAAGAACAGCTAATCTTGAAAAAAGACTTGGCTGCACTGATTAGCGAGAGCGATTCTCCTTTAAAAGATAACTGGGAAGCGGGTATCGGAAAAATCTGGAGTTCGCCTACAATCGGACCGGATGGAACGATCTATATTGGCGTTACTCACACGGTAGATCCGTCGAAGAGTGTCCTGGTAGCTTTGGAAGATGAAGGTATAACCGGATGTGCAGCTTCGGCATGGCCGATGAAAGGGAAAGACAGCCGCCACACCAGTGCACAGTTGGGAGGCTCGGGAGAGAATCCGGGAGGCGAACCGGGCGGACAATTGCCTATTACAGGAAATCTGAAGACCGATTTAAAGAATTTATTTGATGATAGTTCCTATAAGGTCTGGCTTTGTGCCCATCGGGCGAACACGCAGAAAGGTATAGCCGATGGCATACCGGAGAATTCATTAACTTCCATAGAGTATGCAATCAATGCAGGAGTAGAAATGATCGAACTTGATGCACGTCCCACCTCTGACGGAATATTGGTGCTGATGCACGATAATACGATCGACAGAACCACTAACGGAAGCGGTGCGGTAGGAGATTATTCTTATCAGCAATTACAGCAACTCTATCTTAAAGATGCAGCAGGGAATCTGACAAACGAACGAATCCCCACTTTAGAGGACGCATTGAAGAAAGGCAAAGGAAAGGTTTATTTTAACTTGGATATAGTCAACAAAAACGTTGCCGTAGCGACAATGGTGGCATTACTTAAAAAACTCGACATGGAAAACGAAGTCCTGCTTTATGTTTCAAACAACCGTAATTATGCATACGATTTGAAAGCGGCGAACAGCACTCTGTTACTGCATCCGATGGCAAAAGCTTCAGATGATATTACCTATTTTGCTTCATCTTACACGGACAATGTGCAGATGATGCAACTTTCCACCTCGGATGCTCTTGCGGGAGCGATGACGGAAGACATTAAATCCAAAGGTTGGCTTTTATTCTCCAATATCGTAGGAGCGAATGATACGAACATGTTGTCGGACAACTATTCGGGGTTGGTAGGCATGATAAACAAACGTATTAATGTCGTACAGACTGATTATGCCGAATTAGCTGCCAAGTATTTAAAATCCAAAAAGTATAGATAATCCCCCAAAGTATAGATGATAAAGATGAATATGAAGAACTATCTGATAATAGGAATTATTTTGCTGTTTCCTTTCCGCTTGTTTGCAGATGAACCGGTGAAGGCAATTTACGCAAAGATTACGAATCCTGATAATAAAGAAGTAACCGTAGTCGCCCACCGGGCGGATTGGCGCTTTGCACCAGAAAATTCGCTGGCAGCAATAGAGAGTTCTATCCGGTTGGGAGCCGACGTCGTGGAGTTGGACGTTCAGAAAACCAAAGACGGACAGTTGATCCTTATGCATGATAAGACCTTGGATAGAACGACCACCGGAAAAGGTAAGGTTGTCGAGTGGACACTGGATTCTATCCGGACACTCCGTCTGAAGAATGGCGCTGCTTTGAGAACCAAACATCGTGTGCCTACATTGGAGGAAGCATTATTGACGGCTAAAGGGCGCGTTATGGTAAATTTGGATAAGGCTTATCCGATATTCGATGAGATTTTCCCCATTCTGGAGAAAACCGGAACCGTTGAACAGATCATCATGAAGGGGTCAAAGCCTGTTGCAGAAGTGAAAAAGGATTTGGGAAAATATTTAGATCGGATCATATATATGCCAATCGTACATTTGGATCGCCCGGGAGCTATGCAGCAAATAGATGATTTCATGAAAGAACTTCACCCGGTAGCCTTCGAATTGTTGTTCGAATCGGATACTTGTCAATTCCCAAAACAAGTGAGGACGAAGCTGGAAGGAAAAAGTAAAATTTGGTATAATACCCTTTGGGATACGATGGCAGGCGGACATGATGACGACAAATCATTGGAAAACCCGGATGAAGGATATGGATATTTGATAGATAAACTTGGAGCAACAATCATTCAGACTGATCGTACCGCTTATTTACTGGAATACTTGCAAGCCCGTAAGAAACGTAATGAGCATAAGATAGACGCCTTTCATTAATATGTAAACTTCGGTTATGTCATTTAAAATATTGGATTTTTATAAAATCTCTTCCCCGCTAGCCGGGGGAGAGACTGATTCAGAAGATTCTTCCCGCTTTAAGCGCATCCGTTGGGCTACATTTTTGTCGGCTACTACCGGATATGGCATTTACTATGTTTGTCGCCTTAGCATGAACGTAGTGCGCAAGCCAATTGTAGAGGAGGGAGTATTTTCCGAAACGCAATTAGGAATTATCGGTTCCTGTCTGTTTTTTGTGTATGCAGTGGGTAAGTTGACGAATGGTTTTCTTGCTGACCGTAGTAATGTTCGGCGTTTTATGTCTACGGGATTATTATGTTCCGCTTTGATAAATCTGTGTTTGGGCTTCACCAGTTCATTTTATGCCTTTGTCGTACTTTGGGGATTGAATGGTTGGTTTCAGTCGATGGGAGCAGCATCCGGAGTGGTTTCGCTCACTCGGTGGTACAGTAGTAAAGAACGGGGAACTTTTTACGGCTTTTGGTCTGCTAGTCATAATTTGGGTGAAGCATTAACCTTTATTTCCATAGCCTTATTAGTCAGTTGGATGGGATGGAGGTACGGGATGATTGGAGCTGGCATTATTGGGATATTAGGTTTCTTTATGATGCTTGTCTTTATGCGTGATACGCCACAGAGCCAGGGATTCTTGTTGAACAAAAATTCTTCATCTGTGGATTCCCATTCTTTGTCTGGTAAACAAACGGAAGATTTCAACAAAGCACAAAAGGCTGTCTTGAAGAATCCTGCAATTTGGATTTTGGCTCTGTCCAGTGCATTTATGTATATTAGCCGCTATGCGGTAAATAGTTGGGGTGTTTTCTATCTGGAAGCTCAAAAGGGATATTCTACGCTGGATGCCAGTTTTATAATATCAATCAGTTCTATTTGTGGAATCATTGGCACAGTATTTTCCGGTATCATTTCCGATAAAATGTTTTCCGGCAGTCGTAATATTCCAGCTTTAGTATTTGGGTTGATGAATGTAATAGCACTTTGTCTGTTTCTCTTGGTTCCGGGCGTACATTTTTGGATAGATGTATTGGCTATGGTTCTTTTCGGTTTAGGAATCGGAGTACTAATCTGTTTTCTGGGTGGTTTGATGGCAGTGGATATTGCTCCCCGTAATGCGTCGGGTGCTGCATTGGGAGTAGTCGGTATTGCCAGTTATATCGGTGCCGGATTGCAAGACGTGATGAGCGGTATATTAATAGAAGGTCAAAAGACGGTTCAGAATGGCGTTGACGTTTATGATTTCACGTATATCAATTGGTTTTGGATTGGTTCAGCTCTACTTTCAGTGTTGTTTGCCTTGTTCGTTTGGAATGCAAAATCAAAAGAAGTGGATTAAAGTGAGTACATTAGGTTAGAATATAAGTCTTTGTTTTCAAGGTATTAGTCACCATTCCGGGAAGTAAGTAATGATTGCTTTTTCTTCCCGGAATGGCTTTATATTTATTGATTGATTTCTACCAGCCAGCGACTTAAATTCCGGCTTTCAGCACTAAACTCTACACCTGCTTTTACTATCTCTCTGTGGTCTGTTTTATAAGGAATTAGATAACCTTTCTCATCAATTTGTTTAAGTGCCTCTTCGGCAGTTCCATTCAGCTTGAATTCAAATACATAGATGTATTTAGGAGTTTTAACCACAGCGTCGGCACGCCCACGCGAACTGCGGACTTCGGCTTCTGTAAATTGCCCCATTAGTTTGAATACCAAATAGAAGATAACTTGATAATGACGTTCGGTTTGGTCGTTCAACTCATAGGGAATACCTGCGAAGAAGGCTTCGAGACGGGTGAGGAAAGCTTCATAATCACCAGTTCGGAGTTCTTGGATGAATTTTCCAATATAAAATCCTTGGTCATTGTTCTTCATTGGAGTATAAAACGGTACAAGAAAGTTCATGAACCCATAGCGGACTTCATCGTTTGGAAAATCTAATAGATAATTTTGGAATTCTCTGTCGTAGTCTTTAATCGTCAAATATCCACTTTGATAAATCAGCGGAATAGGATTATTAACATCCATTTTATATTCTGCAAAAGAAGAAACCGGTACTTCAATTCCGCTTAATAAAGTACGGAGGTCGTATTCGCTTTTTTGCAGCAGTTCAACTAAAAATGTAGGAGTACCTGTCTGAAACCAGTAACTATCGAATTTGCATCCGTCGAAAGAATTGAGTACGCTGAAGGGATTGAATACTCCTTCGGCAAATTCGCAGAAATGATAACCATCATAGGTGGCAGCCATTTTTTGAAGTGTCTCTTCAAAAGTCAGTTGGTTTGCTTCCGACAGGTTTTTGAGTTCAGGTGTGAAAGTATCAACTAATTCTTGCCGAGTAATGCCGCAGACCGTAGCATACGGAGGCTTCATGCTGATGTCGTTCAATTGATTCAAATCACTGAATACACTGACTTGTGAGAATTTTGTCACTCCGGTAAGAAATACAAATCGCAGATAGCGGTCGGCACTTTTTAGCACTCCGTAGAAGGCTTTCAATGTCTGGCGGTAATCGTCGAGAAGTTCCAAATTGTTGATAGCTTGCAAAAGCGGCTTATCATACTCATCCACCAATACCACTACTTGTTGACCTGTTTGTTCGCATGCCCGGCGAATAACACCCCCGAATCGTGAAGAAAGGGTTCTCTCGTCAATCCCTTTCCCGTATTTAAGTTCCCATTGAGTCAGATGATTACTAAGAATTTCATTTAACTTCTCCGGTTTATCATATTTTTCTGCGTTCAAATCAATATGTAAAACCGGATATTCCTTCCATTCAGTTTCCATTTTCTCAATGGCAAGGCCTTCAAACAATTCTTTTTTGCCTAAAAAATAGGATTCAAATGTAGATAACAACAAACTTTTGCCAAAACGGCGTGGTCTGCTTAGGAAATATGGCTTTCCCATATTCGCCATTCGCCATACCAATGCCGTTTTATCCACATATAAATAATTTTTCCTTCGGATATCCTCAAAGGTCTGTATTCCAATAGGAAGTTTACGCATCAAGTCATACATATTCGGTTCTTTAGCTGTTATACACATCAAAGGTAGCAATAATTTCTAGATAATGGTAAATGAATACTTTAAAAACAGGATGCATTAGAAATATATGATATTAAAATTTTGTTTTTATTTCTATTAACAATACATTTGTGCAAACAAAGCATTATGAATAAAATCACGAACAACACACTAAGGTGGCAGAGTTACATAAATAGACTATTCTTTTTATTTCTATTATTATGTACTATTTTCGAAGTTTGTGCAGCTAATAGTAAGCCCTTTCCTTTCAGCTATGGAAATCAATATAAGAGTTTTAAAAATATACTTCTACCTCATGATGCCAATCAGGTAAATACGATTTTTCAGGATAATTCGGGATTGATATGGGTAGGTACGAAGAACGGGTTGTTTAGTTATGACGGCTACCGGATACAGGATTATGTGTTGGAAGCAGATTCTGAAACGAAGGATATATTTTCAATAGTGCAGATAGATTCAGTCCGTTTATGTTTAGGTACAGGTCGGGGAATTTTGTTTTTCAATTTGTTTACAGAACAATATGAACCAGTTAATGCACAATTAAAAAAGATAAGAACAGTACGTTCTTTGGCTCTGTTTGATAAAAAGCTATGGATTGGTTCGCGCGATAAAGATTTATATTGCTATGATTTTGAAAAAGATTCATTGATGAGTGTACCATTAACAGCATCTGATGAACAAACTATTATTTATTCTTTAGTTCCTACAGAAGCTAAATTATATATTGGTTCCTATGGTGGATTGAGCTTTTATAATCCGATAAAAAAAAAGAGAGAAAGGCTTCCTTTGCCGGAGCAGTACGAAAATGAAATGGTTAACTCTTTACTATGGGATGAAGGGCGAAACTGCCTTTGGGTAGGTACGGAAGGAGCTTTGTTTCAATATATTCCTGACACCCGGCAGATTAATAAAATACCTTCTTTCCCTGCCAATTCATTTAAAACATTAACTCTGGACGGAAAGAAAGACTTAGTAGTGGGTACAGACAACGGACTGTATATTTATGGAGTGGAATCTCATAAATTAGAGCATATTGTTCATGATTCCCGAAACAAACAATCGCTGTGTAATAATATTGTTTGGTGTGCTTTTACAGATAAAGCCAAGAATGTGTGGTTGGGGACAGATCGGGGATCCTCATTAGCAGTTTATCATCCGACTTTTCATTTTATCCATATTTCAGAAATAACCGATAATGGAATTGGAAATCAGTTTACCACAATTTTAAAAGATTCAAAAGAAAATTATTGGTTAGGAGGGATAAACGGACTTATATTGATGAACAAAGTGTCCGGTGCAGAAGAAGGACAATATAAGATTAATTGGTTCAGGTCGGGAGACAACGAACACGCTCTTCCTCACAATCGCATCAGATGTATTTATGAAGATAGAGATAAGGATATCTGGATAGCTACCGACGGCGGAATTGCCAGATATGATGTAAATACAGGCAGATTTGTTCATTACGCTATCCTTAATGCTACCCGACTGAAGAATGCAAATTGGGCTTATGATATTTATGAAGATGAGAAAGGACGTTTGTGGATTGCCACTTATCTGGGAGGATTATTTGTTGTGAATAAGAATAAACTGACTGCCGGTGATAACACCATTCCCTATCTGGCAGAGAAAAACTATTCGGATGCAAATGGTTCGTCCCCTTCTTTGAGTAATATAGTGTATAAAATAGAGGTCGATAAAAACGGCTTTGTCTGGGTGAATACACAAGAAGGCCTGGTTAGAATTGATATTCGGAATAATCACATTGAAAAGAAAGATATTTATCTGGATAAAATGATTTATGATGGCAATGACTATATTTGGTATTCGACAGAGCGCATCATTTACAGGCTTCATATATTCTCCGGTTATGTAGAGAAAGTTTGCACTTTGCCAGAGGGAAGCCATGTATATTCATTTACGGTTGAGGAGAAGAAATTGTGGTTCTCCTATACGGAAGGTATATCAGTACTTAATAGAGAGACATTGCAGAAAGAAAATATTTCAATTCCCAACTATTATTACTTGTCTTGTTTCTTAGATGATTCACATCAGCTTTTGTTATGGGGTGGTGAGGATGGAATAGCTTGTCTTTCTACGATGTTGGCGCAAAACACTGTTTCATCGGAGCCTCCGGTTACTATTACTTCTATCTGGAATAGCAAAGGACGTTTGATGCCGGGCCTTGATTATGAAGGGAAAAGTGTGAAATATCGGAATGAAGTGGAACTGCATTATTCGACGAGTAATTTGACACTCGAATTTTCTTCGTTTACTTATTCGCCGGAAACAGACAGAGCTTTTTATTACTGTCTGGACGGGGCAAACAACGTATGGACTAAATTGGAAGTAGCTCAAAACCGCATCTTCCTACCCAATCTGGAACCGGGACGATATACTATAAAAGTTCGTAACGGGAACGATACCTCTACCGCTTCATCAGTCACAAACTTTAAAATAACCATTTTACCTCCTTGGTACAGAACCTTGTATGCTTACACCATTTATATACTGATATTTTTGTGCATTGCATGGTTGATACTGTGGCGTATTCAGTTGAGGATGAAGCGTCGGTATGAACGAATGGAAAAGGAGAAAACGCTGGAATTATCCAACTTGAAAATGGATTTCTTCATGAATATATCCCATGAGTTGAAGACACCGCTTAGTCTGATTATCGCCCCTTTGAGTAAGCTGATCAGTGAGACGAAAAATCAGGAAAGCAAACAAAAACTGGAGCTTATTCATCAGAATTCATTGCGTTTGAACACTCTGATACAACAGGTGCTGAATTTCAAGCAGATGGAGTATAATAGCGAAAATGTGCTTATTCGTTCGCATATAGAACTTTGTGCTTTTTTAAAGAACATAGTCGAGAGTTTCTCTCCTGTATTCGCGGAAAAGAAGATATTTAAAAGTTTTGCTTCCAATCAAAAAGAGATCTGGATGAATCTGGACGTCCTGAAGATAGAGTCGATATTTGTCAATATTATCTCCAATGCAGTGAAGTATATGCCCGAATCGGGTGGTGAGATTCATGTCGCTATCAGGCAAGAGGGAGACAGGAATACGATTGTGGTATCCGACAACGGGATAGGCATCAAGAAAGAAGACCTCTCCTACATCTTTATTCGTTTTTACCAAAGCAAGACCGGTCGAAAGCATACGAACGGCAGTGGCATCGGGCTTTATATCGTTAAGAAATTTGTGGAACTTCATGGTGGAAGAATAGAAGTCCATAGTCAGGGAGAAGGCTACGGCACTACGGTGAAAGTGGAGTTCCCTTTGTCGGATGAAAACAGGGTTCCCATTCAAGAACATAGCGATATTCAGGAAGGCATCGTAGAAGATAATTCTTTCCCCGTACTGTTAATCATCGATGACAATCAGGAAATGGTATCTTTCCTGATAGAGACTTTTTCAAAGACTTATCGTTGTTTGAAGGCTTTCAATGGAAAAGAAGGACTTTCCGTTGTTCGGGAAAACACAGTCGATTTGATTATTGTAGACGAAATGATGCCGGAAATGGGCGGTCTTGAATTTTGCCGGGTGTTACGTCGCAATCAGCCTACAGCCTCCATTCCGGCGATAATGCTGACGGCGAAAGATGATCTTGAAACCGAGAAGAATAGCATCAAAGCAGGAGTTGATATATTTATGCCCAAGCCATTTGATATTGATAAGCTTTCTCTCCGTTTGGTTCAGTTGCAGGAAAGACGCAATAGTCTGGAGCAGAGAATACGGATAGAGAACATTTCAAAGCCGGTGGTTGAGGAGTCTTTTCAGTCCAATGATGAAATCCTGCTAGCAAAGGTGGTGAGCGTTATTGAAGAAAATATGGAGAATACGGAATTCAATGTGACGATGCTTTCCGATTTGATGGATATAGACGGTAAGCAGTTATATCGGAAGTTGAAACAGCTCACCGGTTCTAGTCCCGTCGATTATATCCGTCAAATCCGGATGAAGAAAGCGGCAGTGCTGTTGGCTCAAAAGAAATTCTCCGTTTCAGAGGTCATGTATATGGTCGGTTATACCAATGCTTCCTATTTTTCAAGATGTTTCGTCGCAGAGTTTAATATGACTCCCAAGCAATATATGCTATTGGATACTCATTAATTTTCTCTCCTTTTATAGATACAAATCGGACAGAATACTGTGAAATCGGTATTTTGTCCGATTTGTGTTAGTCTTTGTCTTTTTCGAATCCAACCATTTTCTGTATGTGCGCTAATATTGCAGAAAAATATTTTGTTAAACTTAAATGTATTAGCCATGAAACTAAAGAACTTTTTGAAAAAGGCTATTTGTTCGGTGCCGATAGTCGTAGTTCGTTCGATCTTGTTGCTTTGTATTTACTTGTCATTGGGACTTGTTGCCCGTGCTGCAACGCAACAAAGAAAGATCACTGTCTCCGGAATTGTGACAGACAGTAGCGGTGAGCCTGTTATTGGTGCGAGTATTACAGAAAAAGGAACTTCCAACGGAACTATCTCTGATGTGAAAGGACATTTTGGAATTTCAGTTTCCTCAACTGCTATTTTGCAGATTTCCTTTATCGGATATAGAACGGAAGAAGTGACTGCATCTCCTGCAAAAACGTCGCTGAAGGTTATATTAAGAGAAAATAGCGAGCAACTCGAAGAAGTGGTAGTTGTGGGATATGGAGTACAGAAAAAAGCCAATCTGACCGGCTCTGTTGCTTCTGTCAATTTTAAGGATGTGAATACGATGCCTGTAGCCAATACAACAAATATGCTCCAGGGGCGTCTGCCAGGTGTGGTACTGACCAATAATGGTGCGCAGGCAGGTAAAGATACCCCTGAAATTCGTATCCGTGGTGTCGGAACTTTGAGTGGCAATAATGATCCGATGGTTTTGATTGATGGAGTAGAAGCATCCGTTGCTCAGATAGCTCAAATTCCTGCAGGTGATATCGACAATGTGTCCGTATTGAAAGACGCGGCGTCTGCTTCCATCTATGGAGTACGTGCGGCAAACGGAGTAATCCTGATAACGACCAAAAGAGGAATGGAATCCAAGCCTGCCATTTCTTATTCCGGTAGCATTGCTCTTCAAGAGGCAACCGTATTACCCGATTATGTGGGCTCTTATGACTGGGCGAAAATGTATAATGATGCTCAAGGCACTGACTTTTATACTCCTGAAATGTTGCAGAAGATTCAAGATGGTTCCGATCCCGATCATTTTGCTAATACAGATTGGGCAAGAGAATTGTTTCATACGGCAGCGATGCATCAGCATCACCTTTCCGTCAGTGGAGGAGGAAAAGATACACATTATATGATTTCTACCTCTTATTTCAACCAGAGTGGCATTTTGAAAGAGACAGGTTACGAACGCTTTAACTTCCGTTCCAATGTAGATGCAAAGTTAGGAATTGTCAAAATCGGTTTGAACTTGGCCGGAAGTAAAGAAAAGACGGATGCTCCGGTTAAAAATATAACGGGAGATGGCTTGATGCGTGCTCTTACATGGTACACGCGTCCAACTGTCCCGGTGAAATATTCCAATGGACACTGGGGATGTGTGGATGGTACTTCTATTTCTCAAACTGTTTTCAAGAATCCGGTAGAGGAATTATATCAAGGGAAAAAAGATGATTATTCTTATCATTTCGATGGGAATGTTTTTGCAGAAGTGGATATTTGGAAAGGTTTGAAATTTCGTTCCAGTCTTGCCTATAAGTTCTTCATGAATGATGTTTCTACTTTTGTTCCTAAAGATATGCGAGTATATGATGCGGACGGGAATGTGCTAAATACAATGGGAACAAATAGTGTGAATGATTATCATTATTTGAGCACGACTTATACGAATGAGAATATACTCACCTATAATGTGCGAATAGGGAAGCATGAAATCGCTGCCTTGCTCGGACATTCGGTTCAAGCGTGGAGAGAAGATTTGACCAATGCGTATAAAGAGAATTTGTCAACCGACAATCTGTATGAACTGGATGCTGCCACAGCCAATCCTAATGCAACGGGAAGTGCGGCCGAATATGCGTTGCAGTCTTTCTTCGGGCGTGTCAATTACAATTATGACAATCGTTATTTATTTGAGTTTAATATTCGTCGTGACGGTTCTTCCCGTATGCCAAAGGCGAACAGATATGCTAATTTCCCTTCTTTTTCGGCTGCATGGGTCTTGACCAATGAATCTTTCATGCAGAATGTAGAGCCACTCACTTCTTTCAAGCTTCGTGGTAGTTGGGGTAAATTGGGAAATCAGGAAATAGGTAACTATTCTTATGCTCCCACGATGGCAGCCAAATATAATTACTATTTTGGCAATCAAAAAGTGATTGGTATGGCAGATAATATAGTGGCTAATGATAAAATAAAATGGGAAACGACCACTATTACAGATGTTGGTTTTGATGCTTCTTTCTGGAAAGGACGCATTTCCATCACTTTCGACTGGTATAACAAGCTGACTTCCGATATCCTTTTGAAACTGGCAATGCCTTATACATACATCGGTTTTCTGGATGCTCCGCTTCAAAATGCTGGAAAAGTGCAGAACAGAGGTTGGGAGCTTTCTGCCAATTATTTTGATCACAAAGGTGACTTCTCGTGGAATGTGGGATTCAATCTTTCTTCCGTACGAAACAAGATTGTAGATGATAGTGGAGGGATCGATCAGAAGTGGGAGACTACTATCAACCGTGAAGGATATCCGATTGGCGCATATTACGGACTGAAAGCAATAGGTATATACCGTACGGAAGCAGACCTGAACCGCACCAACAGTAAAGGAGAAGTAATCAAGCAAGATGGGACGATGCCCGCTTTGGGAGATATCATGTACGAAGATACCGACGACAGTGGAAATGTGACTTCGGATGACAGGGTGATTATTGGTAATCCGTTCCCAAAAATGAGTTATTCGTTCAATCTGGGTTTCTCGTGGAAAGGGATAGACGTCAGTACGTTCTGGCAGGGAGTTGCCGGTATATATCGCTACAACTGGTCGCAGGCTACTATCTCCAATGGTGGCAATATGACCACGGAATGGCTCGATAGATGGAGCGAAGGCAATCCGAACGGTAGTATGCCGCGTCTGGGTAACACCGAGAACGAAGTATATTCTTCTTTCTGGTTGAAGAAATCGGATTATCTCAGGTTGAAGAACATGGAAATCGGTTATACTTTTCCTGCTCATTGGTTGAAGGGAATCGGCGTGCAGAATGTACGCTTCTATGTGGCGGGAACAAACCTATTGACATTTACTCCTTTGAAAAATTATGATCCGGAAAAAAGCAGCGGGGATATGCGGAATGATGTGCATCCCAATACCCGTACTTATTCTTTCGGCGTGAATGTGAAATTTTAAAAATAAATGAAGATGAAACTAATAAATACATACATCCTTTTGGTGTGCGCAACGATTGCGGTTACATTGCATTCTTGCTCCGACAGTTTCTTGCAGAGAGATTCTTTGGTAGCTGTGTCATCCGGAACATTCTGGACCAGTGAAGATGATGCGTTAAGTGGATTGGCGGCTTGTTATGACGGATTACAGAATAACTTTCTGTACAATGGAGATCTTTATAAAGGAGGAGGGCCGTTGGCTATGGATTGTATGACAGATAATGGCGGACATTTTAATTGGACGGGATGGATGCCGGGATATGATATTTGTAACGGTATTCACACATCCAGTTCCTAGATGGTGACATCATATTGGATGGGGGCTTATGAAGAAATAAAAAGATGTAATGCGTTGATTGGTAACATTGACAAAGTGCCGATGGATGCTTCAAAGGTTGAAATTTATAAAGCGGAAGCTGTGGTACTCCGTTCCTTAATGTATACGAATCTGACAATGTTGTATCATGATGTACCTTATTTTACCTCTATACAAAGCGTTACAGATGCGAAAGCTGCAAAAACAGACCGCGCCACTATTGTAGCAGATGTGATGAAAGATTTGAAAGATGCGGCGAAAGTTCTTCCTCCGACGGCTTCTTCATGGGGAAGGATGACCAAAGGAGCGGCGTTATCATTATTGGGGCGACTGGCACTCTACAATGAGAAATGGGACGAAGCTATCAGCGCATATCGCCAAGTAAAGGAGTTGGGATATTCATTATACAAAACAGGGGATAATCCGTATATGGATCTGTTTACCGAAGCAAACGAGCAATGCAATGAAATCATTATGAGTGTTCGGTATGAAGGTCCCGGCAAAGAAGAAGGTAACGCGATGGCCCCGCATTATGACGCTCCTTTGGAGGCTATGAATGGAACGATTGATTTGGCGGATGCCTTTTATGATATAACTACCGGTAAACCGACTACGGATAAAAAGATTGTAAATGGGTTGACAACCGAAGGAAAACCTGATTTGTGGGAGCCTAATACCTTAAATACGAAAATCAAAAGAAAGAAACAGAAATAAAAGCAACTCATAATGCTAATTTATAGATACTTATAAAACTATCTTTGATTCCTTTCGTTTTATTAAATAGCTTATTTTTGCTGTAATTTTGTTACTCGTTTTTGCGATAAATACGGGGAATTGTGTTACCTTTGTAGCTGTAACAAAACTAGAAGTGATGGAAGGAGACAGAGGCAAATATACAAAAGATCCCGTAAAAGTCCGGTTTACTACCAAGGCAGACGGGCGTAAATCCATATCTTTTGAGATTTACCAGAATGGAAAGCGCACGTATGAACGTCTTCCTAATTTGTTCCTGCTTGTGGAGACGGATGACAATTCCATCAGAAAAAACCGTGCAACCTTAAACAAGGTTGAAAAACTCAGGAAGCAACGTACTAAAGAACTCCAGAAGAACCCGGTACCGGATAAATATATTTCCAACAAAGATACGGGACAATCCCCCATCATGTTATCTTCATGGATGAACCAATACTATACAATCCAAAAGGACAGAGGTGTAAGAGAACTATCGAACATCACAAGAACCAAAAAATTCCTTTTAACATACAGTGAAGATTTAGAGTTGTGTCAGATTGACAAGTCTTTCTGCATCGGTTTTTCCAATTATCTTAAGACTGAATACAAAATGTCGGATGGGAGATGTCTGAGCCCCAAATCTGGATTCAATATACTCTGCGAACTGAATACAGCCCTTAACACGGCCGTCCGTGAAGGAATACTTGTTACAAATCCCTTTTCCCTTTTATCGTCGTCTGAAAAGATACAACCGGTCGAAGTTGTCAGGGAATATCTTACAATCGATGAAGTAAAGCAGCTTATCAGAGCAAGGTGCGGAAATGAAACTGTAAAACGTGCATTCCTGTTTTCCTGTAATTGTGGACTGCGCCTGAGCGATGTCAGAGCCCTCAAATGGAAAGACATCTACAGTGACAATGGTACATGGAAAGTGGCTACCAGAATGAAAAAAACTGAAAATGTCGTTTATATTCCTTTGCCCGGACAGGCACTGAAATGGTTGCCGGACACTGAAAGGAATGCTGACAGCAATGTGTTTCCTGATCTGACTCCCTATGCTCTCTCAAAGTATCTGAAGCCATGGGTAAAGGAAGCCGGAATCATGAACAAGAATGTTTCATACCACACGGCCCGGCATACCTATGCCACCATGCTTCTTACTCTTGGTGTTGACCTTTATACTGTATCAAAACTCTTGGGGCACACCAGTATCAAACACACACAACGGTATGCAAAAATCATCAGTCAGAAAAAAGACGATGCAGTCCGGTTGATAGATAACGAACTATAAATCCCCATATATATGACAAATAAAGTAACAATCAAATCCACAAAGGAACCCGTCAGACTCCGTGTAAAGAATCTGGCTAACGGAGTACAGTCACTTTATCTGGACTGTTATGTGGACGGAAAGCGCAGCTATGAGTTTCTGAAACTGTATCTGATACCGGAGAAAGGAGCCATGGCAAAGGCTCAAAACGAAGCCACTCTACAGGCTGCCAACGCTATAAAGATGACCCGTATTCTTGAAATAACCAACAACAAGGCCGGTCTGAAGAATACTTCACTGAAAGCCAAGCAGACACTGGCCGACTGGATGGAAACTTTCAAGAAGAAGCAGGCACAGAAGGGTATCAAAGACCAGAAGCTGATTCACAAGACCATAAATGTGCTGACAAAATACAATATAAACATTCCGCTCAACAAAATTGACAGGCAATACTGCATCGGATTCATGAGCTTCCTGAAAAATGACTACCGCACACGTAGCGGAAAACAGGTTCAGACATTCACGATAATCAGTTATATGTCCTGTCTGCGTAATGCCTTGAACACGGCAGTCCGTGAGGACATCATATCAGAAAATCCCATAAACAAGCTTTCCGTCCAGGACAAGATAAAGGTACCAGAAAGCAAAAGGGAATTCCTGACAATAGATGAATTGAAAAAAGTTGAAGAAACGGAAAATCCCCATAAGCATATCAAACAGGCTTTTCTGTTCGCTTGCTATTGCGGTTTGAGATATAGCGATATCCGTCAGCTCAGATGGAAGGATCTCATTAAGGACGGTGACCAGTGGAGACTGAACAAGCTGATGCAGAAGACAGGAACACCCATATATCTTCCCATATCCAAGAAAGCCATCGGCTGGCTCCCGGAAAAAGGTAACATGAGTGATGAGTGTCTTATCTTCCCTAAACTTCCGCGCGAGATCTGCACAAAGATGTATATCACTCCATGGATGGAAGCCGCCGGAATAAGTAAGCCGATAACGTTCCACTGCAGCAGACATACTTTCGGAACGATGATGCTGACTTTGGGAGTTGACTTATACACTGTAAGCAAACTGCTTGGGCATACCAAGGTGGAAACAACCCAGATATATGCGAAGATCATCAACAAGAAAAAGGATGATGCAGTCAGTCTTATAGACGATGCATTCAGTGACATGGAATTTTAGTATTGATTACATAACCCCACTATAAAGATGTATATTGCTGAAATAACTGAAAGGTTGCTTGAAGTAAACAGGCTCCTTTTGAAATATATCAAAGATACAGAACTGACCTTTGAGGAAAATCTGGTTTTTTCCGGATTCTATCATGACTACAAAGACATAAACAGTATAATCAACTCGGCTGAAAAAGAGTTAAACGACAGCCCGGCAATACTCATGGAACAGGCAAAAGCCTTGTCTGCCGCTGCGTCTGACTTCCTTGCCACTTATGAAAGTCACGAGGATATATTTGGCTCTTATAATCCGCAACCAGTCTGCGACAGGCATATCAAGCCGCTTGAAAAGGAATATGACTCTATTGCATATGCCGCTTCACAACTATGGAAACGGTATTCTCAAATGAGTGTCCGCATGGACTATCTCAATCCTGAAGATGACGATTACAAGGATATAGAAAAAGAATCCGAGGAGGTAAAGGCAAGATATGAAGCAGCGAAAGCCAAGAGTGATGAGACATACCGCTTTTACACCGCAGAACGTGAGAAAACAGCCAAACTCTATTTTTTTGAGATGATATACCTTGAAATGCTGGTTGTCCGAATGAAAAGGATTGCAGACAGCATTATCAAAGATATAGAAGAACTGAAATCCGAAGGTAAGATATGACAGGACTGTACTTGAAAGAAACGGCCAAACTATTTGATATAGTAGATTTGACCATCTGTTGCAGCCTGTACAAGATCTGCAACGGCAACCAGTTTGAACACATGAAAGGTACGGATTTCGTAGATTTCATGAACCTGAAAGAAGTTTCACGGCCTGTTGTTGTCCGTCATCGTGAAAACAGCCGTGTCTGTTACCTGTTGTATGTCGTCAGTAAAGAAATAATGAATGAGTCTTTAGCAAAGGAGTGGATACAACACATGCTGGAACAGTGTAAAATCAGTCCCGGATACTACAAATCCCATTATAGAGATGCCCTCAATTCCGGAACAGGAGAAACCAATGCCCAATTCGTCAAGGCAATCGAAAAAGCCATCGAAAAGGCAAAATCTGTGAAGTGACCACACAGAATTACAGAGCGACCACAGAGATATACATCTTTTAACAAATTAAATAAAGCTATATTGTTGATTAGCAACAATATGGCTTTATTTGTTTTTTGTCCCCAACCACAAATCGTACACATTGTTCCACTTGGGAATAGGCATAATTTTGCAACAGAGCAAAAGGAAAGAAAAAGCATTCAAAAACCTGTTTGCTGTTGAAACGGAAATAATAATTATAAAATAGAATCATATGACAAACAATTTATTGACAACGGTAGAAGCTGCCGAATATCTGGGGATGAAAAAGTCTTATCTGCATAAACTGATGATGAAAAAGGAGATTCCTTTCTACAAACCAAACGGCAAACTGTGCTTCTTTGACAAGGACGAGCTTGATCAATGGCTCCGCAGGATACGCATAGCACCACAGGAAGAAGTGGACCGGCAGGCAATCGCCTATGTGACCCAAAAAGACCTTCTTAAATAGCCTGTATTATGAACCTGTATGAATTGTTCAGTCTATTCTGGAGGGATAACGGATACAGGGCATTTTCCAAGACAGAAACAATCTTATACTTCTATCTTCTTAATATGGCAAATTCCGCCAGATGGCAGATGCCGTTTACAGGCTATACGGAAAGAATAAGTGCCGATCTTCAGACAACAAAGCAGAATATTGTAAAGGCCAGGGCCGGACTCCAGCAGCGAGGTCTGATTTCATTCACAGCCGGGACTGGAAAGGAGAATCCGCCTTTATATACCATAATTGACCGTACTTCTCAGTTGTCGGTGCCGTTGTCGGAGAACTTGTCGGTAAAGATGTCGGTGCCGTTGTCCCCTATTAATATAAAAGATAAAAATAGAAATAATAATATTCATAATGTCAGCAACGGAAAATTGGAACTGGATGAACTGGAAATGATTCTTGCAAATGATGCTGCCTGGCTGGACTCGGTAATCCTTCAACGGGGAAGCGATATAGACCGTGAAACTGTACTGGAATACCTGAAAATGTTCTTTGCCGAACAAAAAATGAAGTCATCCGACAAAAGGGAAATAATAGACATCCAGAAACATTTCCGCAACTGGCTGAACATTAAAATGAATTATAGACTAAAACATGAAAGAGCAGAATCAAAACGAGTCAACAGTGGACGTAGAGCTACTGAAATCACAGCTACTTCACCGGAAGATTACGATTGGCCGGTTTAGGCTGCCATATTCCTACGAACAGACAAAGGATATGCTGCTGGCCGCATACCAGGCAGAAGTCGAATACCGGTGCAGACATTTCACAACCTGTGAAGAATTTGAAAGCCAACGTGAACAGATTGCACGTTTCCTTACGGGAAATTCCGAAAAGTTCGGTCTGTTTTTCAGCGGGATGTGCGGAAATGGAAAAACCACATGGCTTAAAGCCATCCGTACCCTGATAAATTCATTGAACTTGCGCCATCCGCAGACCAATTCCAGTTATAGCGTATCGCTGTGGAATGCAAGGGAACTGGCTTACAGGTGCAAAGACGAATATCAGGAATGGGCTCGGATAACCAGACTTCCAATCCTTGCAATAGATGATTTCGGGACAGACCCGAAGGAAATCATCAGTTTCGGCAATTGTCTTACCCCTATGATAGACCTGATAACAAAACGGTATGAGGAACAGCTGTTCACCCTTTTTACGACAAATCTGACATTTTCACAGATTAAGGAAAAATATGAGGAACGTATCGCCGACCGGCTTATTGAAATGGTCGTGCCCATCAGGTTTGGCAACGGTTCATACCGGAGCTGACATATTCTCCAAACAAGTTAAAACATGAAACAGGAAGAACTCAAAAAGGTACTCGCTGAAGTTGATCCTTTACTGGCAAATGCCGTTGATTCCATGATTTCCTTTATACATGCCGAAGGCATAGATGGTGTACCGTCGGAACGGCAGATAGAACAGGTAAATACCTATTTTGATTCCATAGTAAGCCGTACCGGAAAAGACTATGAGAAGTGGGGCGAATACAGGTGGATAGCATCATACAATATAGAAATCGGAGCCATTCCATGCCTGGAGCACCACGAACTGGACTATCTGCACAAAGTCCTTGAATCAATAGCCAGAGACCACTCATATTATGAGGAAGCACAGGTACACTGGCACAGATAAAACTCCATTTATAAATCCGTCATCCACGACGAATATTGTACAATAGCCTGTTATAATGGCTTCCGTAGCATTGTACATCCTGTTCAGAAAGTAGGACACTTTTTTTAAGGGGTGTGGGAGCAAGATAGGTTTTTTGTGCCAAAAAACCACCGACTGAATGTCGGAAGGCTCCGCCTGGATGACCTTAAACAAACGGACATGACAGAATTTGCACCCACACCCCGAAAGGATTCAGAACGGAGAAAAGGAGGCCGCCCTCGAAAGGATTCGGCAGAGAAAAAGTGCCATTTTATAAAGGTCGGTTTTGATGAACTGAACTTCAAAAAACTAAAAAAAAGAAGCCGCAGGATGAAGGCTTCACTTTCCTCCATAGTCTATGATCTGGCAATAAACGGTAAGATAAACGAACCGCTCTCCCAGGAGATGATGGATTGTTTCAGGAAGCTCGCAGGAATGGCAAACAACCTGAACCAGCTGGCACACGAAGCGCACATTGCAGGCTATGAGGATGTGGCCGCAGCTGACAGGCTATTGTCAGAAAAGATAGATGAAGTGTTGAATAAAATAAGTGAACTAAGATAACGATGAATGCAAAAATAATGAAAGGGAAATCAGCCGGAGGTCTGATTGACTACCTCAATAGCATGAAAGAGAAAAATGCCAAAGTGATTTTTTCCAATGGAGTCAGTACAACCTCAAACCGGACTGTTGTTGCTGCCTTCAATCTCCAATGGGCAAACAGTTCTTCCAAGATAAAGGACAAGATGGGACATCTGGTAATCAGTTTCTCGCCCAAAGACCGGGAAAGGCTGACTGACGAATTTATAACGGAGCTCTGCAAGGAATACATGCAGCGTATGAAATTTCCGCCCACTATCTATCTCGGCTACCGTCATCTTGATCAAGAACACGATCATGTACACATCGCTTACAGTCGTATAGACAACGAAGGAAAGGCTATCACATGCGACAGCAACTATGCACGTTCAGTAAATGTCTGCAAATCTATCCGGGCAAAATACGGACTTTCTGCTCCATCAAAGAGAAAAAAAGATGTAAACCGAGACAGACTTATCGGAAAGGATAAGGTCAAATATCATATCATGGACATAGCTTTCCCTGTTCTTGACAAAGCCAGTTCGTGGAAAGAATATATCTCAAGGCTGAAATCAGAAGGTGTCGATATAACCATGGTAAGGGATGAATACGGGAATGTACGTGGTATTGTATATACAGCAGAAAATCTTTCTTTTGCCGGAAAGAAAGTGGATCCGGAATTGTCATTCGGAAATTTAAGAAGGAAGTTCGGCAGTTATGGGCAGGAAAAAACCGCTATATCGGATATCAGAAAACATGACTCCGTTTTTACCGGATCTGACATGAATATCTCAAAGGATATGGCTCATGCGGAAGCCTGTCCGGTGGACACTCCGGAATACAGCCCGAATATTCAGGATGCACAATCCAATCAGGAAACTATGGCTGCTGGCAATGTAGAAAGCGGAACCGATAGTGGCAGTTCAATAGGATCTGGAATAGTTGGAGCCGCCATTGAACTGATAGTTCAGCCACATCAGGCACCCGAAACAGGAGGTGGCGGTAGTGGAAGTAGCGACGATAACAAACGTGATGAAGAAAAAGACAAATATGTACCACGAAAAGGCAGAAGGAGGTAACAATGGCAAAGAACAAACCGTTAAAGGATGAAGAATATGATTCCATTGATGAAATCCAGACTACACTGGATAGACATACGGACAAACTTAACCGGATAGAAGCCGGACTTGTTTCTATAAAGAGTGAAATTGCCTCTGTAAGTAAAACCGGTGGCCACAATATGGATAGCAGTGGAGACAGACAGTTTATCCAGCTGAGAAATTTGTTCTATGATATATTAGATAAATTGAGCAAAGCATACGAGGAACTGAAAACCGGAAAGTCCGATGCCCAGACAGAAGAATTACTGGTTAAGATTGCCAATCTATGTACGGATATACAAAAGAACAGCCTTAACGCTGTTGCACTGACAGCGGACACGAACAAGCAATATCTTAAGATTATCCCTTACATAGAACGAATGAACCGTATACTTGATGTTGTAGCAGAACGGCATAACATGTCAAAAGCACCGGTAAAACCTACTACCATTAAAGGCTGGATTCTTTGGACCTTCAAGAAATTTTGGTCTTGGATTGACAGATATGTCGGGTTCAGGTATATCAAACAATTCTGCATCCTTGTAGCCCTTTTTATATGGGTAGTCAGCATCGTAACCTCATTCTTTATTTTACATGAAAATCACAGACTGAATGATATTGAACAGAAGTATATTTTACTCCGTCAGAAATGTTTGAGACATGATAAAACTATGGATTATAGAAATGAATAAACCTTAATTTACAATATATGACAGCAGATTAGAGATAGATTTAATTAAAACTCTAATCTACTGCCATTTGTAAGAGCAAATAATCTTATCTGCACGTTTATGGCTACTTATTTTGACAATCTATTCATCAAAAAATAAGAATTATATTATTGATATACTTTTGACATATTTATTTAAAGTTTCATCTGCTTTCAGATTGGTACAATTTTCAATAATCAGTTTATCAAGACTTAATTTTCTGATTGTAGGTTCTAATGTACTAATACAATTACATGACTGTAAGAATAATGTTCTACTGCCAGTATTTTTCAAATTCCGGATAACCTTCAAACCAAAACTTAAAAGCTTCTTTATTTATGCCGTCTGATGGTTCCCAAAAATCAACAGGATAAGACCAATCAGACTTGTGAGATTTTTTGGGAGCTAATCCTAAATTTACATAGCCATGAAATGGACTTTTGTGTTGTTCCGTTTCCAAAATTCCACAGAAGCCCAATGTTTGTAGAAGACATTGGGTCTGAGTTTTATTTGTATCAAATAATTGAATCTTATTAATTCTTTTGACGATATCCTTTTTTAATGTTTCTTGAGATGAGGCATCTACAAGGCTCATCATAATTTCATTAAAAATATGAGCATCAGTACAGCTTGGCTCTATTGCATTATTTGCCAATTTATTAAACTCAGTCAGTAGTACAATGCAAAATTCAAGACTAAAAGCTGGAATTCCTCCAGCATTGGAAGCTATCTCTAAATAAAAATTATAATCTTCATTTTCAAATCCAGCCCATGAATCTATATTGCAGATTTTACAAGGATCATCACGAAATCTATTAACTTCATTAGAACTGACAAAGTGATGTCTTGGGAATGTACGCGTTATTGCGAATGCTGGTAAAAAACTTCGCCATAACATATTACCAGTAGAAAGGCTTGACAAAAAAAATGAAACTATTTTATTTTTTTTGTCAATACATTTATCATACTGGATAAACAGTTCTTCAATCATTTTGTCATGAAGGCAAGTATATTGTTGATTCATAAAATGTAATTTTTAACCGTAACTATTCTTTTTAGTAGCTCTATATTCCTCAAATGTTTTCCTTTCTCCATTTGCGATGCGATCAGAAAGAGACATTTTTTTAAGTTTTTTCTCTGCACTACGCATGTACAATTTGCCCTTCTCACTATTTTTATCCCTAATTCCGTTTATTTTATTTCCTCTTACATTATTACTTTCATATCCTAATAATAGAGTAGAGGAATCTTCTATACCTATTTGCTCGATTCCTCTTACTGTAGGCTTTTGTGTTCCTTTAGGTGTGATACGGATTATTGTATCTCCTTTACCAAATCTTACTCCATCAGTACCTTTTATACCAGCATGCCTTCGAGCACCGTTTTGATGGTATATGACACTTCGGAGAGAGTTGCGACATCTGCGTCTCCCGTATTCTGCGGAGGAGAAATAAGGTACGAGGCACAGGCAGCTGCGAGGAAGTCCTCCAGCTTCAGCAACACCCCTACATAAGGGTGAGGCATGGGAACGACGAGAGTGGGCGGACCGTCACGAGGTGGATGTCCGCGCCGATGACAGGGTCGAGCTGCTTGGACACGGACAGCCAGGTCATACCCTTCCACCCAGTATGGGGAAAATAGCTGATTCGCAGAGGTTCCCGGCAAGAACGCCGAGAGCCACCGCAGCCTTCACGCCAGTATTGGGCGCATTGACCGAAGGGGATACGACGGTGGCGGAGTTCACCTTTGTGCCCTCAGAGATGTCCTTTACCTGCGCCCCAACACAGGCCTTCAGGTTCACACTTACGCTGTCGAAATAACCCACATCTGACATAATAGTTTATTTATTATTTTCCCTTAGATATCAAAACTTATGTCTATTGTTTTTTTAGACTGACTATTCTATTGGGTATAAAAACGGTTGCTTCATCTCCAACAGTTTCAAATACCCAAATTTGCCATTGTTTATCTTTCCAACAATACTTTTTTAACTTTCTGAATAACGATTGAACTATTTTCTTTAATTCTGGATATTTGTCTCCAGCAAAATATGCCAAACGTCCTTCCAAATAAATACCTTCATCTTTTATTTTTGAAGGTTTGTATTCAATAACAGGGTTATTGAAAAGATTTAGATGACCATTTTCGTCTGTTGTAAGATAATTCTTTACATCTGTGGATGTTATTAATGATCTTTCGCTAAAATTTGATACAAAATTAACTGTATCTTCGACAATGTTATCTGTGCCTGACAAATACTTCATCACAAGAAGAGAACCTAATGTTTCTAATAGTTCTTTCCTTACAATTTCTTCTCCTTTTTTATCCGCAAAATAACAAAACTGCATTGACCTCATAATTAGCTATATGAATTTTTTCTATGTTTTTTATTCGGTTCCTTCCAATCATCTGCTTTATCTGGATTAATAAGTGTTACTCGTTGCCTTTTATCATGGAAAACTATTCTCACCTCATCACCTAAAGCCTCTCTGATGTCCATAATAGCACCTCGTTCTCTTGCTGATGGTCTAAATCCTCCGCGAGAACGCATTTCTCCAATCTGATGTACCTCAATAATTTTTCCATCATTATTTCGGACTACTACATCACCAAACCTCGATTTTTTATTTTTTAATTTAATTTGCCCTTCGATTTCAGCATTTTCACCTAAATCTATTGCTAATTGGTTCTGAATATTCTGGTGTGTAGAACTACCGCGACCACTAAGTCCAAATAAATCAATAACAATATTAGTGTTATCAACGTACCCATACAGGCTAAGTATTCCGCCAGCCAGTCTAATTGGATCTTGCGAGACATACATGCCCATCTTCGGCGAGTAGTACCTGAACCTGTTGTACGCCAGCCCCGTCTCCCAGTCATAATACTGTCCCTGGAACAGGAACGGTACCATTCCCTTGTTACCAGTCTCCTCAATGACGTTCCCATCCATATCGAGTATTCTACTCCATACTTCATTACCTTCCGCATCGTATGCCTCGGTAGGCGTACCCAGATGGTCGGTCAGTATGGAATAAGCCCTGCCTTCTTTTATCATGGCGACAGGTACAAAAAATCTCTCGTCAAACAGCCAGAGGAGTCTTCCACTGTGTTCCCGTTTCGTTTCCCAGTTACTGTCATTCCAAGAGTAAGTTCTATGCTGAATCCATTGGTGCAAAGGCACGTTCCCGTTCCACATCCAGCGTGTCACGGTCGTACCGAAACTCTTGGAGAGCCTTCTTCCTAGAGCGTCGTATTCGAATGTCACTTCCTCTCCGTCAGGTCGTACCACCTTTGCCAGCGAGCCGTCAGCGTTCCACCTGTATTTCCAGTGTTCCTTCTTTCCGTCCAGCCATCTTCCCGTACCGATGTATCGTTCTGTCAGATTTCCGTCCTTGTCATACTTGCAGTGCCACTTTCCGTCCTGTTCCATTGCTCCTCCCTTCAGGAAGCGACGTACAGTGCAGTCCGGGTCGGGGTACAGGTTTCCCAGGCTGTCGCTCTTTCTCCACTGTTCCGTTCCGTCTCCGTACTCGGCATATTCCAGCTGTCCGTTCGGAGTGTACCCGTACCGTGTCGTTCCACGTCTGCTATCTTCCGTTGCGAGCAGTCGGTCAGCCTTGCCCCAGCGGTAGCTGCGCATATGGCGTGTCTGCGCATCCTTTCTCGTGCGTGCGTCCACGAGGCGGCCAATATTGTCATAAACGAAACTTCGCATTACGCCTCCGGGCAGCATACGTTCTATTTCAAAGCCCAGTGTGTCGTAACTGTGCTGCGACTTCCACGGCATTTCACCGTTCCCGCTGCCGTCTCCGGCCCGAAACTCCATCAGTTCTCCGAAGTCGTTGCGTTTGTATTCCAGATTCGCCCCGAGCGTGCTCTGCAGGGACAGTATCTGTCCGGTCTTGTCGTAGGTGCGTGTGATTGTTTCACCGTCCGCCGTTTCCGTTACCGGCAGTCCCAGTGCGTTGTAGGCAAACTCCACGCGGCTTTCACCCCGTGTGGCTTCCATTAGCCTTCCCGATATTCCATACCGGTAGGTTTGGTCTGGTTCATCCGTGGTTACATACGACACCCTTGTTACCCTAGATGCATTATCATATTCGTATTCCCGTACGATCTCGCTCGGCAACTTTTCACTAGTTACACGTCCGGCTATGTCACGCTGGTATATCCTTATTCCCCGGTCAAACCCTGTTTCCCGAATTACGTTGCCCACGTCGTCAAGGTCGAACTCATAGTATTGCATCCGCTCGTTTATCACGTGGCGCAACCGTTCTTCCCTGTCATAATGGAAACCCACCACGCCCCGGCTGTCCTTGCGGTGTGTCAGCTTCCACATGCCCGAGTAGGTGTATTCCACCTTCTGCAGGTCGTCCCGGTATTCCAGCAGGTTGTCTATTCCGTCATATCTCAGGTGTATGTGGTTCCCGTCAAAATCCTCCACCTCTGTCACGCGTCCTATGGCATCATAGCGTCTTGTCTGTACTGCTCTCTTAGGATTTGTCACCTGCGTGCAGCGTCCCAGTCCGTCATAGCGGTAGCTTGAGGTGTTGCCTCGGCTGTCAGATACCAGTATTAAGTTTTTCTCCTCATCGTAAGACAGTGTTGTAACCTTTCCATACGGATCTGTAATGTGTTTAAGCAGACCTTCGTTGTATTCTATGATTGTACAGGCTCCTTCAGGATTCTTACGTTTAGTTATATTACCCTTTTTATCATACACGAATTTCCATGTACCACCGTCAGCTGTTGTTATGCTTGCAGGTCTGTTACGTAATGTTTCTTTATGAAAATATTCGGCTGATACGCTTCCACCGCCGGATTCTGCAAAGTCTGTACAGTTGCCCCATTGGTCATATTTGTACAGATTGCTGTTGCCGACAGGATCTGTTTTCTGAAGCAGTTTTCTGTCCGAATCATACTTCCAGCGGTATTCGCCACCATTTGCATCTATTTTGAGGTACACCAGACCATCTTGGTGGTGATATATTGTCAGTTTGTCATAACTGTCAAGAACTTCCGTCACCCCATCCTTATATTTTAGTTTATGGTCGTATATTCCTCCGCTGCCCCAAGTATGAATACATTTGGAACCAATATGTTTCCCATCATATTCAAAATGCCATTCAAGACCGTTTCTCCATGTCTCCTTTACTATTAGCCGCCCCTCATATTCATACCGCATGGCATCGCCCACGGCATTACGCTGGCATGTCATGTTTCCCTCCGCATCGTATTCATAGGATGTAAGGATTATTTCTTCTCCCTTGTTTTCAGGGTGGGGGCCTTTTATTTCCAGAATGCGTCCGTTACGCTCGTCGCATTCCACGACAAGTTTTCTTCCCGCACTGTCGGTAATTTCTTTCAGGTTTCCTTTACCATTGTACCCGAACCTTATGGAGAATCCGTTTGTATCCGACACGCTCTCCAGCAGATGTACGGTGTCGTATTCTTTCTGGGTGAAACGGTAGTATAGGTCTTCGTCCATATCCCAGATGCAGTAGCCTTCCTTTTCCTTTCTGGCTTCCTTGCGTTCTGCACGGATGAACGAGGGCTTCTTCTCTGTCGGTATCGGGAAAGCCACAGGTATTCCATCGGACATGCGTAAGGTAAGTAAGCCGTCCTCCACCACAATACCCATATCGTATGTATGATGCCATCCATTGCCAAGCGGTCCCTGATAGTCGCTTCGGCTGTACCAGGTACGTTCCCAAGAGAGAGGAATCGGGCCGTCCAGCCAGAAGTCCTCCTCATCAGTGAAAAATGTGCCGCTTGCCACGTCCACTGGGTGCCCGGTTACGGTACAGATGGTCTTATGCAGCATATTCTTTAGTTTTCCGCTCTTTATTTTTTCGTTGACCATGTCATGCAAACGCTTGGCAGCATTTGCATTTTTCTTTTTGTAAAGCCTTCCAAAAGCACCCATACATTTCTTCGCAAGTGCATCCACTGGGTTTAACGGTATAGGTACAGGATTGGTCAGAATTGGTTTTGCCAATGGAATTGGATTGATAATCCCTGTGGGAAGAAATTGACCGGTTACTTTATGCACGCTTGGAATACCCAAATCATTACAGTCAAGATGCAAGTGTGCACCTCCTCCTGAGAGAGGTAAACCATCTGCAAGCACAGTCAGACTTCCCATAAACGCATGACCATTGTTTTTAGGTATAGGGCGTGAAGGAATAGCGAATCCAGCTCCCATCGGAACATGAGGAATACTTCTTGTTGCAGTTGATGCTACAGCACGAGGAAGAAAATCTCCAATTTTGACAGTCGCTCCAATTTTGCTTACAGCCATATTTATGCCTAGCTGCTTAATGTCACGAATTTTAGATTCATCGGCAGTCTCTGATTCATTTTTAGGCGGAAGCAATTTGGGTACTATATATGTCGCTATGGATACTGCAAGAAAATCTTGAGGCTTTAGCAGCATCCCGGCATAAGGATGTGGCATAGGAACAACCGGGGAAGGAGGCATTGTTACCAAATGTATATCTATGCCAATTACTGGATCAAGTTGTTTGGCTATTGGAAGACAAGCTTGTCCTTTGATGCCAAGCGCACCTATTACCGGAAGAATTGTCGCTTCCGCTACGTTGTCAGGAAGACCGCCTATGGCAGTCGCTGCTTTTATACCTACATCCAACGCATTAACAGAAGGAGAAACCCCAGACTCGGCATTTTCTGATGCACTGTCAGTCACATCCGAAAATTGGGCACCAACTGTTGACTCTAGCTGTGCGCTGACTTGTTCAAAGTAACCATCTTCTCTTAATGACATAGTAGTTAATATGTATGAAAATAGATAATAAATAATATAATTATTATAACAACCAATATAGCTGCATTCCAAAAACGATAAGCAGTTGGTCCCAAAAGATCAAGCCAATAATACCCAACCCAACTTTTAGGTTCATAGGTCCATTTCCAGTTTAAAATATTGCCAATCAGCAAAAAAACAAAGACTCCGATAAAAACTAAAAAGGCAATATCATGGTTCTTGTCAAAAAAAACGGATATTTTTTCTGAAAGTCCTCCCATAAAATTCTGTATATCATTGTCCTGGTTCATAACGTTTCCCTAAATTTCGTTTGTACTCATATAAATAATCTTTCCAATCACTACCTAGTACCTTGCTTAATATTTTCTCCATTTTATCATCTGAAAGAATTTCCATACGTTTGGAATTATGCAATAAACTAAGCAGTAGTAAGGGGTAAGATGAGTTTCTGATCAAATCAGAAGAGAGTTTCTCTATAAGTCGGAATCCTTCAATATAACAGTCAGCAGCACATCCATCTTCATGTTTCTTTTCCCAGCACCATCCGCTTATCCTGAGGGCTTCTGCCTGCATAAGGTAATCTTTACAGTTCTTATATGCGTCAGCAGCTTGCTGATAAACTTCTGCCGCCTCCGTCCATTCAGATTTCCGAACAAGTATCCCTCCCTTTCCAAATAATGTATTACCGAGCAGTCGGAATGCCAGCGACGGATCAAGTTTGCCAATGCCTAGCCGTGCAGATTCAATGGCTTTGCCTGAAAAATATAGGGCGGCATCCACATCCTTACGTATTATCTTGTCTGTATACAATATTGTATATACTGTAACAAATTGGCTTAGCCAGTTAATGTCATTCTTTACATTTACAAGAGCCATGTCCAGACATTCTTTTGAATATCTGTCTGTTTGGGCTGAATCCCCCTTTTTAACACTGTTCATCAGTTTTATCAGTGCAAGCCTGAATTTGGATGCAGCAGGATCATTGCGGTCGTAGTTAGCAGCTTGTTCTGCCAACTGCTCCATAGCTCCATCTATGTCTATCGGTGGATAAATTGAAATAAAATCATGTGGAAAAAGAGTCGGGAACTTATTGAAATACTCAAATCCTTTTATGTCTGCTATGCCCCAAATCATCTGTTTATGGAATGGTAGTGATAGAGCTTGTCTGAACCATTCCTTACAAGACTCATTGTCTGATACTTCTCCTACGTCGAAAATAAAACTGCACTTTACATTTATATCACCGACAAGAATTTCAGTCAACCTGTTAAAGTTGCTGACTGCCAGCATAGCTTGATTTTCTTTATCTTCTATGTTGTAATCTGGTTTCCATTCAATATGTTCGAAGACAATATTTCCCGGCTTCTTTGATTCATTCCAAAGTATAATTTGCGTCTCTACATATTCAAGGAGCTCTTTAGAAAAAGTAGCAGGGTTAAAAAAAGGGCATTCCAAAACGAATACCATATCTTCTTCATCACTGTCTATAGCCAGCATATAGTCATAAAAAGCCTTGATCATAATTTCATCCCCAGGATTAATTACGATGCGCACCATTTTCACCGGATTTCTTATGGCTTCTTCCCACATGCTAAGCATGTTGTCTGCTATATGTTGTATGGAATTGCTCATTGTCAATTAAGTTTAATGATTGAACCCGTAACGGCTGTTGTACCTGATGAATCAACTGTGGTTGAAGTGCCACCTGAAATCATAGCACTACCTTCAGCAGTAGCGGTTACATCAGTGCCATTAATATTATATTCATTGACAGCAGTACTGTCTATGCTATCTGCCTGCTGTGATATATTATTTGCCGCATTTTCTGATATATTATTTTGTGCATTGGAGGTAATGTTACCGTCACAGTCCAATATTATCATAGTTTCTCCAACGCATAATTTAATACTTTTGGAAGCTGAAACGACTATATTCCCGTCTCCGTCTGCGCTATAGCTATTCCCGGATTTATCTTTCATCGTAACACTGCCTTTATCATCATCAATGGTAATAGTACATCCGCTTCTAGTGGTCAGACTTTTTTTCTTGTTTCCACTGCCACCACCTGTGCCTGTAATTCCATTGAACAGACTTCCAAACACGAAAGGTCTGTTGGGATCACCATAACGGAAACCCACAAGCACAATATCGTCTTTTTCTGGAATAAAAACTAATCCACGGTTTTTGGAAACGGAATCACTACTTCCGGCATCAGGGGTCATGACACGTATCCATGAGGTCTTCATGTTTCCAGATTGCCAGTTCATCTTTACCTGCACGCGCCCTTGCCCTTTGGGGTCTTCATTGTCTATTACCACCGCCTGTTGTGTTTGAGCCACTGGTAGAGGAACATTAGGAACAGGAAGACAATTAACAGAAGAACTTACAGCCGAAAATTGATTGCGGTAATTATTACCAGATTCAATAGTATGTGTTATTTCTGTTACAAAATATGAACCTAAAAGTTTCTCTACACACTCTGATTTATAGACATGAATAGAGGTTTGTATAGATACCACACTTCCTAAATCAATGCAAGTGTTATCAGTCTCACAATTAATATAATGAGATGCAGCACTATCACTCTGTTGTTTCCTTTGTAAATAGTATTTTAACTCACTCGCATTGGTTATTCTCATTTCTGAATATTGAACAGAAGGGGATTTAAACATTTTCATTGACGAACCAAAAACTGATTGTCCTAAAGAGTTAAGACCTTGTGGTACATTCGGACTAGTACTATCATACATTTGAGCTACCTTTGAATTATATGATTGCACTTTTAATGGTCGTGCTATGGCCTGAATATTCATATCCATGCTGAAAATATCGCGATTATAAGTCAATGGTATTGCAGAAGGTAATTGGGGCTTTCCAAACACTAATTGGCGTCCATCATAATAGAACCATTCATGATACTGTCGTGCCAAGCGGCGAAGGAAGTCAAAATCACTTTCCATGTATTGGGATTCGTACTCTATAGGATCTTTATATTCGGGATTTACTAACACACTTAATCCTACTTTATCACAAATTTCTTTCACAATATCAGCCAGTGTCTTATTCAACCATGAAGCACAATGCAAATCTGATTCAAGTAAGAAAGTCATGGAATAACCAGAAGCAATGAGGCATCCATAATTACCACTACTTCGTTTGAGAGATACTTGTGTTACAATTCCTATAAATTGCTTATTTCCGAAATTTATTTCCACTTTTTCTCCTACCCAGTCTTTACTGCGCTCTAGTGTGTGGGTATCATATAATTCACCAGTCTCTATATCAAGAACCAGTTCAAAATAGTGATGGTCGTTTATTGTCTGTTTTAATAAGACCTTTTGATATGAGGAGAGTAGCCCCCCAGCTATACTTACGATTATATTCTTCTGTTCCAGCATGGCAATAAATATTTTATAATAATAGTTTTATTGGGGGGAAGAAAGAGAAGAAAATAAAACCATTCTCCCAAAGTTAAAGAATAAGAATAATAAAGCCAAATATTATAGATGTTTTTTAGATTATCATGCTTAAAAACATAAGAGAATGCTTCCTATACAAAAATATCTCTTCATAATAAAAACATATTTTATTATTGTAAATTTGTTTCTATTTTGTTACTTATAGAAAGTATTATTAAATATAATTCATTGATTTGTATGTATCTATAAAATAATAAAAGGTATGATCCTAATACTACTCGTTATAACAATCGTGACCCTCGTCTGAAAGTAACATTGTTTACCCCGTGGGATGGTTGGAACGATAAATGGCCTAATGCTTATGGTGGATCTGCCCCTTCTAACTCAACTCTTTATGTCTTGAAATATTTTAATCCTTCTTTAAGTAGCTCCGGCTCTTTTGATAGCGGGCAGGATTTTTATATCATACGTTATGCGGAAGTCTTGCTCTCGTTGGCTGAAGCATTGGTGGAAAAAGGTGGTTATAGTTATGATGAAGTAGTAGGATTGGTCGATGAAGTAAGAAACAGGGTGAAGATGCATACAGTGGGAGAGATAGAAAGTAAAAACGGACAGTTGGATCAAGCGGGATTGAGAGAGGTGATTCGCCACGAACGCAGAGTGGAAACTGCTTTTGAGGGCTTACGCTTATTTGACCTTTATCGTTGGAAAGAGTTGAAGAATGCAGTGGATCGGATTAATAAGGAAGCTGCGGATAATCAACTTCAATATGAATATCGCAATTATCGGGGCGAAATGGAATACGTATGGCCGATACCGTTGCATGAGACGGATGCAAATCCGAATCTGGAACAAAACGAATTATGGAAATAAACGAAAGTAATCAATAAAGAAAAAGATAATGAAGAAGTGTAATGAATTGATTTTTTTGTTCATATCTTCTTTTCTGTTTTCATTGATCGGTTGTGGTAGCACAACCGACAATGAGGTTCCGGGTGAGAAGATAAGCGTAACTCTTTCTATGACAATAGACAAGATTGACAGTCACGAAGTTACTTCTACTATTGAGGTAAAGGCTGCGGGAACGGGCGACTTGTCCGTTCAGGATAAAGGAATCTGTTATTCGCAGGGAGTAGTGACGCCTACGGTTTCGGATGAAAAATCGGTGTATTCTGGTTCGGGAAAGAATGATTTCTCTTCTTTCAAGATGAAACTGGAAGGGTTGTCCGAGAATACTTCCTACTATATCAGACCCTATCTCAAAGTAGGTGATAAGGAGTATTATGGCTATGCGCAACAAGTGAAAACGTTAGGCGCAGGCAAAGAATACCATCCTTTGGATAAAGATGAAGCGATAACGGATTATGACGGTTATCAATTAGCCTGGTCTGACGAATTCAATATCGATGGTAAGCCAAGCAACGAATGGAGCTACGAAACCGGTTTTGTGCGCAATGAAGAATTGCAATGGTATCAAGAAAAGAATGCGAGTGTCAGCAACGGTTGCCTGATTATTGAAGGAAAGAAAGAGAAAGTAGTGAATCCCAACTATCAGGCAGGAAGTGAAGACTGGAAAACGAACCGGAATGTGGCGGAGTATACATCCAGTTCGCTGACTACCCAACACAGCCATGTCTTCAAATATGGCCGTTTTGAGGTTAGGGCAAAACTACCTTCTGCAGAAGGCTCATGGCCGGCAATCTGGACACTGGGTAATACATGGGATTGGCCGATGAATGGAGAAATTGATATTATGGAGTGTTATTTGGTCAATGGCAAGCGGAATATATTGGCGAATGCTTGTTGGAGCTCTCCGCAACAATGGGTAGCTGTTTGGAATCGTTCTACAACTCTTCTTACTCATTTCATTGACAGAGATGCCGACTGGATGAATAAATATCATGTATGGCGTATGGATTGGGATGCCAGCAAGATTTGTATCTATTTGGACGGTGAGTTGTTAAATGAAATAAATTCGTCAGAAACTCAAAATCAAGGTTGGAATGGTAATACAGAAAATCCTTTCAGTAATGATATAGATGGATTCGGACATTATATCTTACTAAATTTAGCTATCGGAGGTAATGGCGGAGACCCTTCCAATTCTCTCTTTCCCATGAGATATGAGGTTGATTATGTAAGAGTCTATCAGAAAAAGTAATTGGTAATAACATAGACGAAAGTTTTATATAGTTTTTTAATAGGTATTTTGCACCATTCCGGGGAAATCATAATTGTAATGTTTCCTCGAAATGGCTTTTTTATAATCAATTAAATGAAAAGTTTTATGGAAAATTCATGTAATGATGAATTGTTTTGTTCATTGAAAGATGAACTTCGTGAAGTAAATGCACAAATCAATGTGCATAGTGAAAAATTAATGGATCTGCTCGACCAAAAAAAAGAATCGTCAGTCAACTGACTCGAGAGATGTCGCATCTCACGCCTGTCATCATCGAGTATCGGGGAAATCCGAAGCAATATGTCTCTGTTGTGCTCGATGCCATCAATCGGGGTAGGTTGACGTATGACGGAATAGCAAATTGCGAACAGACTTTTCGTGCGTTAGCAAGCGTTGTAGATGTGATAAGCCCTAAGAATGGGAAAACGCTTAGTGTAGAGACGCTGGTGTCTTATGAGAAGAAAAAGCGTGCCGGAGAATTTGAGGAAAAATAATATAAAATAAAAAGACGATTGTTGTATAGTTGAACAACAATTCGTATATTGACCTCCAAAGAAAGAAATTGAAAAAGCAAAGATATTAAGAAAGGAGTATTATGGAAGCAAAAACAAATGAGGAATTCTTTAACGTCAGCGCATTAATAGATGAGCGTTTTGGTAAGGAAGGAACTGTTACTCGTGCGGAAGCAGAAGAAAAAGCGTATGCTTTCTACACCGGGCAAATTATCGAAGACGCAAGGAAAAAGGCTAAGATTACTCAAGCAGAGTTAGCTCGGCGTATCGGTTCCGACCGTTCTTATATTTCAAGAGTGGAAAGTGGTCAGACAGAACCTAAGGTTTCTACCTTCTATCGCATCATAAATGCGTTAGGTTGTAGGATCGAATTTTCGATGTCTTTATAAGAAGCGATTAAAAAAACATGGTGGGAAATTTGAAAAAGATAACTGTCTTTTTCAAATTTCCCACCGTTTTTTTGAGGAAGAAAAAGGAAAAAGGTGAGGGTAGGTGAGGG
>NZ_JADPLO010000038.1:0-60620 GCF_015667765.1 Bacteroides sp. 1001302B_160321_D4
TACAAAACTAGAAATCTGAATATTATTTTTAATCAACAAGCATACTATTAAAAAACAATATATCAACGATCTTCACAGACAGTTGATATATTTAGAATACATATCAGCATTTTGCTAATATGAGGGGGACAGTTCAGGAATATACCGCTGTATTTTTCCCAACCTGCAAAATGTAGGGGATTCATGTGTGTAGCATGAAGTTAGGGACCTACATGTATCGTTATTATTATATGCTATTTATATAAATCCTCTCCATACAGAAATGGAGATTCAAAATCTTTCAATAGTGGATGCTTAGTGTCCTTCTCACTTAAGATAGCCTTACCAGTAGGAATTTTCCAACAAATGCCAAGTGATTCATCTAATATACTGATACCTCCATCATGTTGTGGAGCATAAAAGTTATCACATTTATATTGAAACACTGCCGTTTCACTCAATACAGCAAAACCATGAGCAAAACCACGAGGAATAAAGAATTGACGATGATTCTCCTCTGTCAATTCTACCGCTACATGCTGACCATAGGTAGGCGAACCTTTGCGGATATCAACAGCCACATCCAGCACTGCACCCTTTACGCAACGTACTAACTTACTTTGGCTGTAAGGCATAGTTTGAAAATGTAGTCCCCTCATCACTCCATACGAGGACATACTTTCATTATCTTGTACAAACTTAATGGGACGTACCTTTTCGTCAAACTCCCTTTGCGAGAACGATTCGAAAAAATACCCCCTGTCATCCTTAAAAAGACGTGGTTCAATGATTACCACCCCTTCAATATTTGTCTTAACAACTTCCATACAGATTATCTATTCTTATACATATCCTCGTAATAGCTCTCATAGGCACCACTGGTGATATTATCCATCCACTCTTGATTATCCAGATACCACTGCACCGTCTTCTCAATACCCTCTTCAAACTGCAGACTAGGCTCCCAGCCCAATTCATTCTTCAGTTTCGTAGAGTCAATGGCATAGCGTAAGTCGTGTCCCATACGGTCCATTACATAAGTAATCAGTTCCTCGCTGTGGCCTTCAGGGTTACCTAGTAATCGGTCCACAGTCTTAATAATCACATGGATAATGTCTATGTTCTTCCACTCGTTAAAGCCGCCGATGTTATATGTATCCGCTACCTTACCCTTATGAAAAATCACATCTATGGCCCTTGCATGATCTACCACGTAGAGCCAGTCGCGCACATTCTCTCCCTTGCCATATACTGGTAACGGTTTGCGGTGGCGAATATTGTTAATAAACAGCGGAATCAGCTTTTCGGGAAACTGATAAGGTCCATAGTTGTTCGAACAGTTTGTCACAATAGTCGGCATACCGTAAGTATCATGAAAAGCGCGTACAAAGTGATCACTACCCGCTTTCGAAGCCGAATAGGGTGAGTGTGGATTATACTTTGTTGTCTCTTTGAAGAACTCATCGCCATATACTTCGTGTGCAGATATATCCGAAGACTTGCCTTCCGGGTGCGTCAATTCCAATGCTCCATACACCTCATCAGTTGAAATATGATAGAAGCGCTTACCCTCATAGCCTTCCGGAAGATACTCCCAAGTTAACCTGGCAGCTTGTAATAAAGAGAGAGTTCCAAGAACATTAGTACGAGCAAAAGTAAACGGATCCCTGATACTACGATCCACATGACTTTCGGCAGCTAAATGAATGACCCCATCTATATGATACTGTTTAAAAATCTTCAGCATCATCTCAAAGTCACAAATATCCGCTTTTACAAAAGTGTAGTTTGGTTTATTCTCTACATCTTTTAAGTTAGCCAGATTTCCCGCATAAGTCAACTTGTCCAGATTGATAATATGGTAATCGGGATACTTGTTCACAAACAAACGTACCACATGGCTGCCTATAAATCCGGCTCCACCGGTAATGATAATATTTCTTTTATTCATAAATTACTCTTTCCTGTACGTTCCACTTCCTCTACTACCTGCAACAAATACTGCCCATATTGATTCTTCAGCATCGGTTGGGCCAACTCACGCATCTTGTTAGCATCAATCCAACCTTGTCTAAACGCTATACCTTCCAGACAAGCAACTTTCAGTCCCTGTCGTTTTTCAATCACCTCAATAAAGGTCGATGCTTCACTCAACGAGTCGTGTGTCCCCGTATCCAACCAAGCGAAGCCACGTCCCAGTGTCTGTACTTTCAACTCATTATCCTCCAGAAATCGCTGGTTCACAGTGGTAATCTCCAATTCCCCACGAGCTGACGGTTTAATGTGCTTCGCTACATCTACCACCTTATTAGGATAGAAATAAAGCCCCACTACCGCATAATTCGATTTTGGCTGTACAGGTTTTTCCTCAATGCTTAGGCAATTACCCTCGTCATCAAACTCCGCCACACCATAGCGTTCCGGCTCACTTACCCAATAACCAAACACAGTAGCTTTCCGCTCCTTTTCTGCCATGTACACCGCCTCTTTCAACATGGTACTAAAGCCATTACCATGAAAGATATTATCACCTAATACCAAACAGACCGAATCACTGCCAATAAAATTCTCACCAATGATAAAGGCCTGTGCCAATCCATCAGGTGACGGTTGTTCTGCATATTCAAACCTCACGCCATAATCACTACCATCACCCAGCAAGCGCTTAAATCCCGGCAAGTCATGTGGAGTAGAGATAATCAATATCTCACGAATACCCGCCAACATCAAAACCGAAATTGGATAATAAATCATCGGTTTATCAAAAATAGGAATCAGCTGTTTGCTAATGCCTTTGGTAATAGGATACAAACGCGTACCGCTACCACCAGCTAAAACAATACCTTTCATGTCATTGTATAATCTATATCTCTTTACAAATATTCCACAAGAACAACACATTACCAATCAAGTACCTACGCCACATTCGCTTAGGTTCTTTTATCAATCGGTAGAGCCATTCCAACGAATGTTGTTGCCACCATAATGGAGCCCGTTCAGTAGTACCTGCGTAAAAGTCAAACACCGCCCCTACGGTACCCACATGACAATGAATATTCAATTTTTGCCAATTGCTGTAAATCCATTTCTCCTGCTTAGGAGCTGTCATACCAATCCACAACAGATCTGGATTTGCCTCATTAACAGCCGCCACAATAGCTACATTATCTTCCTGTGAAAATTCTGGTTTATAAGGAGGTGAATAAGTCACCACTTCCAAGTTCGGATAATCCACTGCTGCCCGTTGTTTAATCAATGCCAAAACATTCTCCGAGCTACCCATAAACATACATCGCCCTCCTTTTTCATTAAGGCGATTCATCTCAAGAACAAAGAGATCCCAACCTGCTATTCGTTCCCGCGGTTGGCTTTGCATCTTTAGCCATTTACAAACTTTTACAATACTTGCTCCGTCAGGGATAAGTACATCTCCTTTTATTAGCGCCTCGGCAAAAAGCGAATCCTTTAGTGCAGTGTTGTATGAGTGCGCATTTATGGTATTTATTAAGAGCTTACCCTGCGGCAATGTTTTTAATTGGTCTACACTCTCTACAATAGGAAGTTCTTTCAACTTGATCATATGAATATCTACTCTAAAATATTATACCAATTTCTTAAGAATGTCACACATACGTTCCTCAAAACGTTGCAGCGTGAACTCACATTCAAATTTCATCCTACCTTTGCGCCCCATCTCACGACACAGATCACGATGTTCCATACAATAAGCCACTTTCTCGGCCAAAGCCAATGCATCCTTCATGGGAACAATATATCCTGTCTCACCTTCATCAATAATATCCACTATTCCCCCTTCATGACTAGCAATGCAAGCCACACCATGTTGCATTGCTTCCAGCAAAACCAAAGGGAAACACTCATTGTAAGTAGGAAGTATAAAAAGGTCTGCCTGCATCCAGTACATCTCCTTATCATTGCCATACTTCGCACCATGTGCTACCACTACATCCTCTAATCTATGCTTCTGCAAATAGGCGGCAAACTCCTCCTCGCCAATATCACTCCATTTTCCTACGAAATTGCACACAAAGTCATATCCTCTATCTTTCAAGATATGGCACGCATCTAGTAGCGTCCACACTCCTTTCTCCAACATCATGTTCGAGAGAAAGAAAATATTAAACCTGCTATCCATCATCATTAGTTTATATCAGGAATACCATTCGGACAAATCAGTACATTCTGCCTATCCACATATTTCCTCACATCCTCATAAAGTGCTTCGGATAGTAATATCACCTTCACCCCTTTAAAAAGCCGTGGGTATATCCACTTATTAGGCCAGTGGTCTTGAAATGTCCTCACTCCCTGATTATGAAAATGGATCACCACCTTACACCCCATTCCCTTCAACATTTGTACAATAACAAATTCTTTATAGAGTGCAATTCCGTGCGAATTTGGCGTAACATATACCAACTGTGTTTTTATCTGTTTCACCATTTTACGTATAGATTTCAGCATTTCCAAAAACGAAATCAGCTTCTTCAGTCCCACTTTGCCGATATCCTTAATATCCTTGGCTGTGGCCAGATTGATATAATGACAATCGAAAGTCTCATTTATCATTTTACTATCATGAATATATTTCCCCATCATGGCCGCACCATGTACAGGCGGTGGCATGTGGAGAATAAAAAGAATGGATGGTTTCATTATTAATTGAAATTATTTTTGAGTAGATGTGCTATCTCACGACTGAATTTATCTGCACCTGTAGAATTTAAATGGTCTATGGTATGAAACAATTTCTGATTATCATAAACAGCTTGATTCAAGAAAGAATAATAAGGTATATTATTTCGCTTGCATAGCGAGTCAGTAATAACTAATGACTTCGTCTCCACCACATCGGCATACATAGGTGAAGTCACCATGGTTAACATTATTTGCTTTGTTTTACACACCTCTATAATATACTCCATCGCTTCCACCTTACGGCTATCAATTGTCACACTATTTGTATATTCCTTTTTCTCTTCTTTCAAAAATCCCTCTAAAGGCTGAAAACCATTTGTATGAAAAACTCCGCGATCCTTCAAATTCTTCACCATTTTGAAGAATTTTGAGTTATAAGGATAGATGGCTGACCAACATTTGTATTTTTCCCAAGGACTTTTTATACTAATCACCTTCTGCCATGAAGCATGATGTTGATAAGGCAACAATCCTGATAAGCGATCATAATCCCCTTCCCCTACCGTCATGTCATAAGGTGTCACCTCTAATATAATCGCCTTCGGTGTATATCTATCCAATATTAGGTCCAACTGTGCCCGTTGATACACCAAGAAACAACCGCTACGTCCTGCATTGTAGCAACTTATGCCCAACGAGTCCTGTAATATCTCTGGATTATAATGATTACGAGCACGAGATGACCCCAGTATAACCAAATCTGCCGTCTGTTTATCAAGCGCTTTAGTCGTATAATAAAAATCCTCTCCTTTTTGATTAAAATACATCCATTTCAAGCCATAACCGACTCCTCTATCCGTCATTAGCAACAGGACAAACAGCAACAATGCTTTACTCATATATTTCATGCCTAGTTTACCCATATACATTATCGTTTAAAATTGGAAGTAGATAAATTGTCCACCATCAAACACCCCTATACTTAAAATCATCACCGATAAAGCGACATACGAAACAAAGCGGATAAATATCGAACGATTTTCTAATAGTAGGTGTCTTCCATTTCTTTCTTCAAACACATCACAAACTATCAGTACACTTATACCCATCAAACTATAGAGCAATACAGAGAGGTCCGGTTTATATAATCCTCCTGTAGGTATCACTATCTTACTAATAGTCAGTAACGCATCCCCTAACGTCTGTGCCTTGAAAAAAATCCACGCTAGCATCATCAGTACAAAAGTTACCAATATATTGAAAGCCTTTAGCCATCTATTTCCCTTCTCCAATCTACAATACAAGCGTACTCGTTCTTTGACAGGTTTCATTACATTCCCTATCACTTGAAAGAGACCGTTCAATCCACCCCAAATCACGAAAGTCCAACTAGCTCCATGCCACAATCCACTCACTAAGAAAGTAATCATTAGATTTATCCTTGTACGCCATTTACTACAACGACTCCCTCCCAAAGGTATGTAAAGGTAGTCCCTAAACCAAGTAGAAAGCGAAATGTGCCACCTACGCCAAAAATCCTGTACACTAGTAGCCATGTAAGGTCGTTCAAAGTTTACTATCAAACGAAATCCCATGATACGTGCACAGCCTAGAGCAATAAAGGAATATCCTGCAAAGTCACAATAAATCTGAAAAGTGAAGAGTATAGCCGCTACTAATATCGACATTCCTGTGTGGTGCGCAATATTACCAAACACAGCATCTGTATAAAGTGCTAATCTATCCGCTACCACAACCTTCATGAAGTACCCCCACAGCATCCAACGTAGCCCCTTCGTTATATCTTCTCTATTAAAATAATGCTCCGTTTTGAACTGTGGAAACAACTCCTTGGCTCTCCCAATAGGACCTGCTGCAATCTGTGGAAAAAAAGAGATGAACAACGCATATGTACCAAAGTTATTCTCTGGTACAATCTTCTGCCTGTATACATCTATCACATAGCCACATGCCTGGAAAGTATAAAATGAAATACCTACTGGCAACAGTAACTCTATATGTGCCACCTCCATGCGGATACCAATCAGTGAGAGTAGACTCCAAACAGAATCGTTAAAAAAATTGAGATACTTAAAAACAAATAATCCTGAAAAGCAAAGTAGTAGTGTACTTGTCAAGGCGCTTCTTCCTCTCTTATTGTCTTGGCAACTTACATACTTATGGATCATCTGTGCACCAAAATAGCTTACTAAGGTTACAAATGCTAGGAATAGACCATATGTAGGGTTCCAATTCATATAGAAGAAATAGCTCACTATAAGCAAATACCATCGTCTTACCTTATGCGGCAAGACAAAAAAGACCACTGCTACTATTGGAAAAAATAGTAGAAACACAAAACTATTGTAAAGCATAAATTAGAGTTTACTTTCTATTATATTCTCTATACTGTAGGCATTTAGCTAACATCCACCATGTTATTGGCGTATATTTAGCTAGATTCATCAACCTACCAATGGGATCTTTTAGGAAATACATGCCATATTTTAATGCTTCATTGCGGCTTAATCCCAACCTACCAGATAATAGTTGACAGTAGGTAAGATTGCGTGAGATACGTCCACGAGCTCTTAGAAAACCAAGAGGCAATGTAACAGGCAAACGCTTTATAATACGTTGCTCCCAATCAACAATATTCGGAGCATTATTCCAACGTATCATCATCTTATTGAGCCATCCCTGAGTACGAGCCACATCAACACCATCACTTACAAAAAGAATTTCAGGAATGAATCCCCATTTACCATATGTCGCCACCATTCCCCAAAACTCTAAATCTTCAGTAATACGCAAATCTTTACGCATACCACCAATGTCCACGATAACTTCCTTGCGAATCACTACACTACCCGTACAAACATGCATATTGTCCGCCCAAAACGAGAAAAAGTCATCCAATATAAATGGCTTTTTATATTGCGCATAACAAATAGGAACTATAGATGAGCCAGAAACTGTTAGGTGACACTGAGCCACATTCACAGCCACACAATCAAGATGCTTATCAAGGAACGCAACTGTCTTCTCTATAAAACCTTGCTCCCAATAATCATCCGCATCTAAATAAGCACAATAGCGACCTTTTGATAATTCCACCCCTTTGTTACGAGCCGCTGATGGTCCCGCATTCTGTTGTTGATACAATACAATATTTTTTTCAGGTCTAGCTTTAATAACCTCTACCGAATTATCCGTACTGCCATCATCCACCAATATCACCTCATAGGAATATAATGTAGTTTGATTGAAAATAGAGTCCAAACAACGCTCCAATAAAGGTACAGCATTATAAACAGGAATTACAATTGAAATATCCATTATAAACTCTCCTTGCTACATTTCATTAATAGATTATCAATGAAAGCCTTAGACTTCACCAATTCAGTCTCTTTAATACTATTTATATATGAAAAATTGAAAAGATAATCATAAGCTGCCTCCCACTCTTTCTGTGAAGTAAGGATACAATCGTTTAGTCCAAAAAGTGTCATCAAACTTTGCATGCGCGAATTTACCTTATGTCGGTGGCGATTGAACACAAATACCGGCTTATTGAAAAGTATTGAAAATGCAGTGCCATGAAATGAATTGGAGATAAATGCCTTACAATGATATATCATTGATACAAATTCCTTCGGACCGGCTTTCATTAAATTCTTATCAGCATACAACAATGGATATGTATCAGCTATTGCGTAAATTTTCAGATTATGTCTACGAGCATACTCTTTTGCAAACAACTTCAATTCTTGGTTACCCTCAAAATCATAAATCAATAGATAATCTTCTGTAGAAGCAGTAGGCGCCATCATTTCCTTCCATTGTTCCGCTGAAAGCAAAAACACAGGATCTAGCACCCATGTTCCTTCTATCTCCATATCTTTCAGTATTGCCAAACCATGTACCTCACGTACTGAAACTGCATCAAAAGTATCAAGCGAAGTCTTGATACGAGCTTTGTTTTCCGAATCGATATCCAAATAAGAAAAACTTGCTGCATACGAAGCCTTATATCCTTTCTTTACAAAGTCAAGATAAAAAACAGGATCACGACCTGCTTCATAAAACACATTCCAGACTTGATCACTGCCTACCAAATACAAATCCGCTTGCGGAGGATTCTGACAAATAGCGTCACAAGAAGTATATTTTGTGGCAGTTTCCTTCAATACTTGATGATTAAATTCATCAAATACTTTTTTTCTCCCCATAGTCGTTTTTCTTTGCAAATATTTCATAATACGATAGACAAAACGCGTCAATGCATGCTTACTCAACTTTGATTCCGGGTTCACCCATTTATAATCATACTTACGAGTTAAGTAATCGGGCTGATAGTTAATAATTTCCACCTGATGTCCTAAATTTATAAGATATTGCTGCAAAGCATAAGCTTGCAATGATGCTCCATAATTATAAACATCATAAGTCGTTAGTGTATTAATTTTCATCTAACTTTAAGTTACATTTTATATAGTATGTTATGGATAAAATAAGAAAATTGGTACAGCCAAAGAATAGGTGTAGAAATATGTTTATATTTACGATAATACAAAATTTGGCTATTCAAAAGTAATCGTCGTTTTTGCTTTGAAAAAGTACCACTACTACCACCTTCATAATGAAGTACCTCTACAGCAGGGTCAAAATAGACTTTGTAACCTACACTTACTAATCGTTCTGCCAATATAACTTCTTCGAAATATAAAAAAGTAACATTATCAAACATTCCAGCCTTCTTAAAGGCTTCTGCTTTTACCATCATAAATGCCCCACACACCCAATAAGTATAATGAGCATTAAGTCTTAATGACGTAGTAGGGATATTTATATTTTTCTTCTTTCGAAGAAAAGGAAATAAGTTCCACCCTATAGTACGATAAGGTGACACATAGCGATCGTGTGGTGATTGGTCACATTTGTCAAGTCCTAAGATACGAGGACCTATACATCCCATCTCATTATTTTCTGAAAGTTTGTGTGCTAGATAATCCAAAATGTTACTTTGCCTTATCTCAATATCATCATTAGAGAACAAATAATAAGCAAAATTTCCAATTCTCTCCAGAAAGTTAACGCCTAAATTATTTCCCTTAGCATATCCCAAGTTTTCCTGACTCCATATAAGATATCTTTGTTTTGTTTCATCCAGCCTTTTACATGGATCATCTACAAAAGTTAATTCACATTGAGTCGCTAACTCTATACTATCATACAAAGTAGCCGCTACGTTTACCACTACAACAGTATATGATGTAGATAATTTAGAGAGTTGCTCTTTAATATAATTTCTTGTACCTTTAGGGTTATGATAGGAGACAATGATAACCCCTATTTTATTTTCCATATTTCTTCCTATGATTAATAGCAATGTAGCAAGCATCCATGATACTTTGTGCAGCGCGTTCAGGTGTATAATGCGATACAATCTCACGTGACACTTCACCCATCTGCTTTAGATCGGCTGAATGCTTCACTATCTCTTGTAATGTCCTCACTATACTATCTTTATCTAAAGGGTCGAATACCCATCCATTTTCAGGATGCACCAATTCCGGATGACAACCATTATACTTTGATGTAGCTATTGGCAAATTACACGCCATAGCCTCTGGTACCACCAAACTCCAATTATCCTCTAGGGTAGGAATAATAAAACAGTCTGCCGCTTTATAATAAGGAGCTATCAAGTCATAATCCACTGCACCAACTAACACTACATCAGGAATATTTTTAACCGTAATCAATTGCTCAATTTCACCCATTTGTGCACCTTTTCCTACATAGACTAATGTGACATCACTCTCTTCCATCTCCTTGAGAGAGCACCAAGCCTCTATAAGTTCTTTAACTCCCTTTCGAGGAATCAATTGCCCTACGAATAATATCATGGTGTTTTTGCAGCCTAACATAGCTCGAAGAGTTGAAACAACATCATCAGACGTTTCAGCCACAGCTTTACTCAATCCAACCACATCAGCTACCATATGCCCATGAGTCAATCTATTTTTCGGATAACCAATCTCTGCAAGATACTCTTCTGTCTGCACACCATTACAATCAATAGCATCAATCCAATGAGACACAAACTTACGATAAGCAGTACGTAATTTGCCTGCATTCCGTTCTGTATGCTTCGTACGTTCATAGCACATCACATGTGGTACTCCCTTTAAAAATCGTGTAACAAGAGCAGCATAAGTCCATTGCATAAATCCGTCAGACACCAGCACATCAGGTTTTGTTTGCATTACCTGTTTGATAAGACCTGGACTAAGAGGAATACGGATGCTGGAGTTAGCTTTTGAAGCATTATCCACCTTAGGTCTATTACCGATCCGCAGTTCCCTTTCACGTGCAATAGCTCGTTCTCCCAACACCTTCTTTAATTTATCCTGTGTGCGTTGCGGGGGAATATCTTTATAATATATCACTGTGAGTTGATGACCAGACATTTCATCAAGAGCCTTAAAAACCGGTATGCGATAATCAAGAAAGCTCCTAGTAACCCATGTTATCTTCATATTTTTTAATTTTTATAAAAGCAAAAGCGATTAATGCATATACAGTAGGTGCTACATAGTTCCAGTCAGAACCTATGGCAGGAAAAGCATTACAATTAACGATAGTAGCTACCATAGCAGGTAAGAGAATAAGAGCATATCTATTGGTAGATAGATAACGATAAACCTTTAAAAACCATCTAAATAAGAAGTTCATAAATATCACCATGCCCACAATGCCAGTATTAACCAATACTGATATAAAAGAGTTGTGAGCAGAAATGACTGCAAGACCAATATACTCTACAATACGACGCTCCCCCACAATAAGACCATTACCCATAAGTGGATTTTCGTCCCATAATTTAAAAGCAGCCTCCCAAATAGCTTTTCGCCCCGAACCATTTTCAATTTTTTCCATGGAACGTCCTGGAAAAAGAAGTTCAAATATAAAATCCTGAAAGTAAGAATAGATAAAATACAAAATAATACATATAAAAACAACAATACCTACATTCATCCCCCTCTTATATTGAGATGACATCAAAATGACTAAACCGATAATAAATGAAATATAAGAAGCCGAACTGGTACCTATAACCAACATAAAGGCATTGTAAAAGATAAGAAATTTCATCTCTTTAAAAGAAAAGATCTTATGTTTTACAGCACTCAACAATAGCAATAAAGCTATCATAGAAACCATAGTATAGGCATTAGTATGAAAGTAACTAAATCCAAACTTTATGATCTTATTCATCATCTCCATCGCCGTACTTGCAGTAGCCAATAACACAATATACAAAAGAGCCTGTTTCAGGCTACGGATATAATAAATGGTTAAACTTACTATTATAAAACTGCATAATACCTCAACTCCTTTAAATAAAATTGTACTTACACTCCCCGCCCATAAAAAGCTAAGAGTAGCAAAAATATAATATGCCAAAAACGGGAACACCTTCGATGAGAACCGACTTATTTTAGATGAGTTCTGAACAATCATAATCATCGACATCGAAATGCCTAAAAGAGCCAAAGAAGTCCCACTATCTACAGTTGTCGCATAATTACCTACTTCACGTGCCACGTTAAAGAGAGTTTTGCGTGCAATAAAAATAAAAGTAATCAAGGTTAGCATCCACACTTTCTTAGGATACAACCTATAAATCTGTTTTAACGTCATTATAAACTGATTAAAAATCAAGTACGAAATCTGCCTACTTTAGAGATTACTAAATGCAAGCCCTTAGACAAAACTATAGGTATAATTGTGCCCGACAATACATAAAAAATCATCCACGCACTAACATCGAATGAAATGAAAGGGAAGTCTGCTATTTTCCTTAAAGGATATCCATAAAACCAACATTGAAACAGATTCACTAGTTTAAAACTTAAAAAATGTAGCAACATAATACTAAAACTATACTCACCACATATAGCTATCCACTTCCCCATTTTATAATTCTCTAACATTTTAGCCAATAAATATACCATTATAGCTCCAGCCATTCCAATAAACAAAACAAGAAGAGGATTCTCTTCATTGATTCTATCCGGCTGCAAACGTCCATAAACACCCCATTGTGTTAAGAGAAGTATCAGTACAACAAACAGCACGAATAAGACTGCATTTTTTACTTTTATTAAGATTCTTGGTAATAGCTTACCAAATAGATAACCTTCGAAAAATATACCCGAAATAATCATATACTGCCAAATACAATATGGACTTTTTAGATGAAACAGATATAAGCATGCACTACCAATAAAGACTATCAGCGCAAATACCGCAGATTGTTTCGCCAATAAAGAAATTTTCCATCTTGATATAGATGCAACTTTAAATCCCGCCAGCCCAATGATTGATACCATAAACATAGCTGGGCAAAACCACATAGCCCCCATCAATTGTTCATGGGATACCATCCTTATAGTTGTATCGAATACTTCTTTCTTGAATTGTGACATCGTCAATTCAGTGCCGTAAATATTTAATTGATAGAATAGATTGTGCAATAATAGACAAACTATCCCGGCAACGACAAATGGAACGTAGAGTCGTTTCAACTTTTTCCGAATAAAAATCATCGGTGTAACCGTATATTTCTCCTTGAAAAAGAAACCTGCCACAAAAAAGAATACTGCCAAATGATATTGATTAACAAAAACTTCTATTGCAGGAATAGGAGTACAATGACCTGCTACTACACTAACAATGGCAACACCTTTCATTATAGAAAAAACAGAATTGTTCAACACTTTACTTTTTCTTTAATCTCAACAACAGCATCCCCATTCTTATAGGAAGAAAGGATACTAACAAAGCCCTTATTTTGAGAAAAAAGTTCCAATGAGGATAATACATTACTTGCCATTTTACCTCTGGAAAAACACCTTTCCATCTCTCTACATTTTCTCTTTTAGGAAAACGGAGCAACACTTCCTTGGATGCTATTTTCAAATAATTGATAAGAGATGAAGCTTCACCGGCAAGACCTTCAGTATGAAAATAGCGTTCCAATCTTCGAGTAGCCTCTATAGCATCATTTACTTTTTTCATAGAAAATTTCGTGGTCATACTGTTTGCATTGACATTATAATGATAGAGACAACCATCCAAGAATATCGTTTTTGAAGAACGAAGCCTGAGTGGAATCAGTATACAACTATCCTCCCACATCGAGAGGCCTTTCCACAAATCTTGCGAAGCAAAATCAAAGAAATCCTTTCTTATCAATTTGTTCCACAAAGCACCATAAATGCCCCCAAAAAAGTATGGAGACAATATAATCTCCCTACTGTCATCACGATGCGAAAAGGTGTGCTCTGTTATACCGACAATACTATGTTCCCAGAACCCACACCCCACCACATCTGCATCTTGGACCTCGGCAGCTTCCACCAACTTTTCATACATGTTTGGCTCCACCCAATCGTCACTATCGCAAAAACCTATATACTTACCTGTTGCTTTAGAGAGTGCCAATTCGCGAACAGCCGACACACCGCTATTGATCGGTTGTTTCCAAACAGACACGTTTCTATCGGGATATTCACTTACTACCTGATTTAAGATTTCAACACTTTTGTCCAGCGAACAATCATCCACAAAAATGAATTCCATATCCTCCAACGTCTGTTCAAAAAGCGAACGAGCACACCGTTCTATAAACGGTTCCACACCATAAACTGGTATAATTACAGAAACTTTAGGCATTTTACAAATTACAATTATCAATCAAGTAATTTCACCAACTTATTACAATAAGTACAAAGCTCCCCACTTGGTTTTACTCTCCACGAAAGTTTTTGAAATAAATTAAGGTTCACAATCTTTTCAAAACAACTACTATTAGCTATTTCATTAAGGTGGTCAACCACAAAGAATATAGATCATTAAAAAGAATCTCATCAATATGTTCTTTACATAAAGCATGGTGTCGATAGAACTTCATAGCATGCCACTTCTGCATACTCACAGACTGCTTTATCATACATAACATCTGGTTCAATCCAGTCATCGCTATCAATATATGGAGCAACATTGTATACAGGAATTATTTACTGATATTAGAAATTGCGGCATAACTAATCTATTAATTTTTTTTTCACCTTCAATACTGACTTAACTTTTCTGTAACACCATGTATAAAGTCTGTACATCCATTCCAACTGGAAACATTTCAAATAACGCTTATTGACATAAGGCCATAATGGTTCTACCCCATATTTATCGATAAAGGTGCGTAATTGCACATAACGTTCATGAGAAAAAGAACGAGTAGGACTAAAAAAATCTGAAATGCAAGCCGCAGCCTTTAGTTGTTTCATATAATCCCATTTGGGGTCATTCCCGATAATACTTAGATTCACATTATGGATGCGCTTTCCATACTCATCTGACATTGCAACAGTATGCATCATACTGTTCGGGTTGTCATTGTAATAATAGACACCTATATTTAAACTAAGGACTTTATTTACTCTTTTACCGACATATAGATTTGTTATCCAATCTTCTCCTATCAATAGTTTATTCTCAATGCAAAGTTGGAATATATAATCATCAAAGAGTTCCCGACGATAGAGAGTCCCCCAAAGATAGGGAGCTAAATCACCCAAATAAACACCTTGTACAAATTGATCGCTATCCAACTCTTGCCTTTCAAAAACAGATTGAACAATGTTCATCTTGTCGCAAGGCTTAGCCTTCACTATATCATACCCCTTAATGATCTCGTCGTACATCAACTGGAGGCTATAAGGCGGCAGTGTATCATCCGCATCAACAAAAGTTATATAAGGAGCTCTTGTTTCTTGACAACCACGCAGCCTTGCTCCATGTGCCCCCCGATTTTCTTGTTCAATACTTCTTATGCGCTTGTCGGTAGCTGCATATTGCTTACATATTTCTGCAGAGTAGTCCGGACTGCCGTCAATGATAAGCAGAAGTTCCCAATCACAAAAAGTTTGCGCTTGTATTGACTCTATCAGCTTCCCTACAAAACATTCCGCTTTGTAAACAGGAACTACTATTGATATTTTCGGTAATCTATTTATATCAGAACTGCCCATACACGATTTTATTAAAAAGAGTTATTCTGCTTATCATCATTCCCACAGCATGACATAACAAAGCAATAAAGAGTAATAAAACTACATATATAGAGGTCTAAAGAAAAGGACTATGAAACTCATTGAACCAATCAACAACCCCCCCATCTGTCATTTTATCGGTTAATTATATTAGGAAAAAGTAATGGTATATATAAATATCTAATGTCCATGTACCCAATGATACCATACACAACTTCTTTTCATTGAATGAAAAATCTATACTCATTGTAAACAGAAGCAAGCCCACTATTGCTACGAATCCTTTTATCATTCCTTGAAAAGGGAAGTATAACCCTTTATTTACCATAAACATCAACAACACATAGACTACCACGCAGACTATCATAATTGTGCCATGGTAAGTAGCAGTCTTTTCCAGTACATTATATTTTCTCAGTAAATAACCTTTTATAAGATATAGCCAGTATAATGGATAAAGTGATAATAAGGACATTTTGGAGTTAGGTTCTCCCAACGCAAGGCACAAACCTTTTATTATCAACCACATACCCACTCTTAAAGCAAAATCCAAGTATTTAAAGCTTAGTTTACCGGAACACTTACCAATCAAATATAGTAACCAATTGATTTCAGTGCCTTGTGAAAATTTGGTGTTTTCGAAAGGACATACCCTGACAAGAACATAAACAAAGGAACATGGCAGGAGTATATAATACTCCAAACGAGTTCCGAAGGTGTAATGCCAAAGACATAGATTGCAAAATGTCCCATTATAACCATCAAGATAGCTAGACTTTTCAAGATATCAATATATAATAAGCGACAATTCTTCATAATACCCTGTGTGTGTTTAAATAGTTTTGTATACTTAATGTGATCATTGAAACTATTATGCAGATAAAGAATATTATTATAGGAGAAAACCAATGATATACACTACCCATAAAAGGAGGCATATCCTCTCGTATCGACCCTATGACAAACCCCACGAACGGATGATAGATATACACATATAACGAGTATTTCTCACCCCATTTCGACATTACATTAGAACTTCTCATAGGAGTAAATAAAGTAATCATCACTAATGCAAAAGCCACAAAAGGAGTGAAAACCAATATATCGCCCGCATTAACAATACCTAATGTTCTAAGTATAAAGCTCTCTATATAACACATTATTACAGAGACAATCAATAGAATCCAGCAATCTTTATCATCAAGATAGCAATTAATTTTAGCCTGATACTTTTTAATAAGTATTCCCAGCCCCACAGCAGGAAAGGCGATAGATAGATATGCAGGGAAGTATCCAAGAAAGGCAAATGTCAGTGTATCGTCTGTAACAAACATCGGCACAATATGCTTCCATAAGAGATGAGATATAAACAATAACGGTACTGCAATGCTCAATATACGATTGAAATATGATTTATGCAACAAGACATATAACGCTATCAATACATACAAGTATGCTTGCAAATACCATAAGTGTACACCTTCAGGATTGAATAACGGAATCCCTAATATGAGAAAATGGGCGACATCTCCCCACCCTAGTTGAAAAGAATCAGACATTTTCATATAATGATTCAACCATGGTATAATATAAAGCATATTGGAGAGGGAAATTATATATAGCATACGCATAATACCTTTTCGAAGTTTTTTTTTCATATTCTCCATATCCAAATTATACAGAAAATAACCGGAAATCATAAAGAAGCACGGCACAGCACATCTTGTAAGAGGTAAAATAACCTCTCTCCAAGGTACATGTATATGAATAAATACCACCAAAAGTGCTAAAAACAGTTTGAGTACATCAAAAGAATAATTCCTCATTACACCTGATTATTAATTGAATTGGTACATTTTATTCAATTTGAATCCTATCGCTTTCTTTACATTCAGCCATTTAGCATAAAATAAAGCCCTTGAGATATGTCCTGCTTTGATAAGCCTGAACAAGCGTACCATAGGTTGACTAATATCTGTAGTGACCACAATTTCATCCTGCTCAATAGAGGCAAAGCGTTTGACAAGTTGATTAGCAACAAAATTTCTCAACTCATGCTTTTTCAGTTTTCTCGAATGTCGTGGACTTGTGTAGTTCATCACAATACGGCGCACTATATTTCCTACATAATAATGCTGTGCATAGTTCTTCACATCATCCCCTCCCTTATCATATAATTCACCAAATGCAGCAAAATTGGCATCCAAACCTGTTAAATAAACCTCTGGATGACGAACGAGACCACTCATATGTTCCCCTCCCCAATCAAGGAATAAATAGGTACGAGCCTCTGGATAATGCACAACATGTGTGGCATACAACAGATAAGAACTTACAAAAAGTAGATCTTCATCAAGTGACAAAGATTCATTAAACTTTATATTGTGTTTATGACACAGGGCAAGTTTGAAAAACTTGCCCCATGTCGAAAATAAAGGATTTCGACATGGGGCAAAATCCGTGAACATATATCGAACCACTTGAACCGATTCGCTGCGGTGCTCTGCCCATTCGGGCAGAGTATCAATAGTGAATTCGCCACTAACAGTACCTACCATTGTAAATGCTGTAACAATCAAGTCTGCTCCAGACAAGGACTCACATACTAAAGCATCTAAATGCTCTGGACGCACGGCATCGTCTGAGTCAACGAAAGTAACCCACTTTCCTTTTGCCTCCTGCAATGCATGATTACGGGCATTAGATACGCCACCATTGGATTGGTGAATACAACGAAAATTGCTATGAGATGAACAAAAATTGTCACAAAGTGTAGCCGAATGGTCAGTACTACCATCATCTACAACGATAACCTCGAAATCTTGACAATTCATATTTGCCAAACTACTGAGGCAAAACAATATAGAACATTCTCGATTATAAACAGGAACGATAATAGATACTAATGGCATATTATTTAAATGAATGAATCTTACTATTTACGAATTCTAAAACCTTATTTTTGATTTCAACGACCTATACCAGCAATATGAGTAACAGAGAGCCAAGGCTATCCAGCAATGGTCGAATGCAATTAAAGAATAAATGACATAGATATAATATTTTTGCTGTTCCTTTATGTATCTTTTATAAGGAAGTACACTTATAAACAATGGCCTCACCGAATTTCGCATAAAGGCAATCAACTCACCAGTCTTTAACAAGCAAGCATGTTTCCGTCGGCAATAGTTAATCAAAGCAAATGTAGTCATACCATATACTAGATTATTGACACAATAAGAGATATTATAATTTTCAGCCAAACTGTCAAGCGTACGAAATGCTTCATAATTTTGATATATTGCATTATAATATTCCTCCAAAGGCAATACTTTAGAAGTGAGCCGTTGTCCTTTTCCTACAATAAGCCTATCTACTTGTACATAAGTATACATCTTAGGGTAGTGTACCATATTCTTAATATATCGGAGATAGTCTAAAATGAAAATTTGATCTTCTCCAAAATTAACATCTTTGCGGAATGATATATGATGCTGATAGCATATTTCAGACCTGAAAAATTTTCCACACACACTAAACATTTGTGTATCAGTCTGTAGCAGGTCCTTAAAATAATATACTGCGGGTGCAAAGGATTCTTCTCGCAAATCGCTTAATGGCCGCAACTCTATATTACCTTTGCTTATGTCATTTTCGTGTATCGGACTAAACGATTCTATTAGCCAATCCTTATCATAATTCGCTTTGAAAGATACTATATCCAAATGTTCAGGTCGTACTGCGTCATCAGAATCAACAAAGGTTATCCACTTTCCTTTCGCTTTTTCTATACCCAAATTACGTGCCGACGATACACCGCCATTTTTTTTATAATAATATTGAGCTTCAAGATGAGTTTTACAAAATTCCTTGCATAAGGTAGCACTTCCATCTGTACTACCATCATCAATCAATATGATTTCATAATTTTTATATCTTATATTGGCCACACTATCCAAACAATATCCTAATGTGCTTTCCCTATTGTAAATAGGAATGATAATTGAAACGTCTATCATTCAAATATTTCTTTTTAGTTTTTCAAAAAATGCTTGTTTAGAGAAATTTGCTTTCAATTTTAAATCTGCATTTTGGGCAATCATATGATTTTTTTCCTTGTTTTGTAGCAAACTGACCACATTTTCTGCAAATTCTTGGTCAGTCATACTAACTAAATAATCTACATTAGACGTAAAAACGTCTGTAAAGCCTCTTGAACCTTCAAATGTTGTAACACAAGGTCTGAGCATTTGCATAGCTTCTAATATTTTTATATTTGTTCCCGCACCTTCGTATATAGGTGCAACAACCACGCGCGCATTGGCATACTCAGCGCTTAAATCTTCAACAAACCCCTTTATCACTACATTTCGATAATGCTTCCATTCTCCCAATTGACTCAAATTACACTTTCCTACAATGGTTACTACAACATTGGGGATTTTTTTTATAATAAGCGGATATACGCAATTGAAAAATCTATTCAAACCATTTATGTTAGCTCCAAAAGTTAAATAGCCCACAAATAGAATCTTATTATTACTATTCTCAAAATCACAAAAATCCGCATGCCTTTCATCATAGAAAGGTACATTGGGTAAATAGGAGGACTTATAACCTATAATTTCATCTTTATTAGAAAAGAAAGAATGTTTTAATTTCTCCAATAACAAAGCAAGATTCTTTGTAGAATGATGATAAATAATATGATTATACCATTTGTGTATGATCGTCTTGCTATGTTTAACACGATTACGACGTATTGAAACAGGACTGTCATCCACATCAACAACGAGCCTATCTGAATATTTTACCAATCCACATCGAACTGCATCTGGAATGTATCTAATCACTATTCTATCGTATCTACCTTTCAATATAATATTGTCTAATGCTTGCTCTATTTCTTTATTCTTCATTTCAAAATATAATTCACCTGAACCAAACAGGCAATATATTTTTCTCCAAAACTCTAAGAGTTTGCTTCGTCTATCTTTATTGCAATCATTACAATATATCACATCGCAATTCTTAATATTGAGATTTACATCATCATTATTGAAAACAACAACATCGACATGGGCAATCTGAGCGCATGCTTGTATAAGAAGATTGGAACGTTGTATAGAACCACACGTCACACTAAAAGGATTATTATTATGTAATTCAATAAAGAGAATATTCATTTTTTTAGTTTTCTATTAGGCTAATTATAAATTGAGGAACCGTCATTACTCTTTTTGAAATTTATGTTTAACCATTTCTTTTATTTGTATTCTTTCATGCACATTAAATCCTAAATAGAAAATGGCAAATAATTCACAAATTACGCACAAACTGCATATCATTATAAAATTCCAAAATCTGTCTCCTATCAAATTATTAGCTATCAGTGGTATCACTGCACCCAATCCAGTAACCAAAAGAGGATATACAACCCCATTCCACAAGAATGACATTGCTTTAAATTCTGGAATATAAAGTTTAACTAAATACAAATTATGAAGTCCCGCAGCAATTGTTATAAATATATTGACTACAAATGGCGTGGTAGGAGAATAACCCATTTTCAAAAACAGATAGGTCAGTGGAACAGTTAATAGGTAGATACTTCCCGTAACGAAACTGATTCGTTTCATTCGCCCGGTTGCATGAATAATCATATTGAGAGGTGCAATCATTGTATCAAACCAGTTATACACAATGGCCAATTGACAAAAAAGAAATGCATAATCCGGAACCTCTTTCAGCCATAAGTCCATTACAAAATTGACTTTCAACAGTGCCGGAAAAGAAAAAAGAAAGAGCAAAAAGAAAGAGAACTTTGCACATCGTGTGGCCAACACCTGCACTTGCTGATAGTCTTCTTGAGCATAAAACTTGATGATCTGCGGCTGAATAGCCGTTGTAAAATTGCGAGAAAATCCCATAATCGCATTCAAAATCTGATTGGCAACACCGGTAGCAGCATTGATAACGGGTCCCCAAAACATATTTTGCAGAATATTGACTCCCTGATTACGAAACATTATACTCATATTGCCATAAACATCACAACCGGAAAAAATCAACAGCGGCTTTAAGAGGGTTTTATCTTTCGTAAACTTCCATCTGCACTCTTCAAAATGTTTTGTACCATAAAATCTGTAAGCCATCATGATGACAAACGAAAGAACAAAAAAGAGAAAACCATAAAGAATAAGTTTATCAAAGTTTATCCATTCAAGCAAAAACACAATACCCAATTTCAATGTCACATCCGCTATGCCTAAATAGGCGAAAATGTCCATGCGTTCATGCGCTATAAGTGCTGCATTATAGGGAACCTGTGTAATCATCAACATACAGCTCAAAACAGAGAATTGAAAAATGACACGTGCCGCAAACATTCTATCCTCCGGTATCACCAATTTGGTTTCCAAAATCCAAACACCAACCGTTTCACAAAGAACGAAAATAAGCAGAGCCAATATGACATGAATAGTAAGTGCCGCACTAAAGGTCTTCTTTAGTTTCTCTATATCATTCAACCCTAAATCGAAAGTCAAAAAACGCGAAGTGGCACCCGCCAAAGAGGTATTGATAAAGGTAAACATACCCGCCACACCGGCTACTACATTGTTTATACCAAAATCTGTAATACCTAGAACATCAAGAATAACACGACTAGTATAGAAAGATACGAACATGCTAAATAACATGCGCACATACAACATCAATGTATTCTTAATTATTCTTTTGTTGTTTTGTGAATTATCCATTACCACACGATTATAAATCTATTTTATGCTCGCCATACCCGTATCCATAACCATAACGCTTACCATAACCATAATACTTGCCATACTTACCGTAACCATAATAATAACCATATTTCTTCTTCTGAAAATCCAACCCGTTAATCACCGTACAAAGATTGGGAAGTTTGTTATTTTCAGCCAGTTCGTTAATCAGCGTAAACTCTGCTTTACGAGTATAATCAGCACGGCAGACATAAACAGATAAGTCAGCCACACGTCCTATAAGCAAAGTATCAGTCACCATACCAACAGGTGCGGTATCCAATATCACATAATCAAAATTCTTTTTCAACGTTTCAATCGCCTTATCCAAGCCATCACGAGCCAATAATTCTGTCGGATTAGGAGGAACCGTACCACCGGGAAGAATATACAAACTCTTGCTGACATCAGAAGCCTGAACGAGATCCATCAGATTCTTTTCAGGATTCGACAGATATTGAGTTATACCCTGTTCTTTTCGAGAAATATTAAAAACTTTATTCAAACCAGGTTTACGAATATCAAGACCGACAATAACCACTTTCTTTCCTAATAAAGAAAGACTGATAGCAAGATTTACTGATATAAATGATTTACCTTCACCACTGACCGTTGATGTCACTAATATTACCTTCTGACCGTTCCCCAACATAAACTGCAAATTCGTACGTACATTACGAAAAGTCTCACTCATCAGATTATTCTGATTCTCAAATACGGCTATGGAGCCGTTCTTCTCCCCTGTTAAAGGCACATCTCCTACAATAGGTAGACGAGTCAATTTCTCCACATCACCACGACCTTCAATCTTGAATTTAGTAAAACTAGTCAAGAAAATGATGCCGACAGGCAAACCTACTCCCAACACTAAAGCAATCATATAAATCATTTTAGGTTTCGGGGATACCGGGCCGCCTTCAGCTACTGGTTCATCTATAATCTTTGCATTATTTGCCGTAGCAGCTAACATAATAGCATTTTCTTCACGTTTCTGCAAAAGCATCAGATAAAGTCCCGCCTTAATCTCTTGCTGACGGGCAATACTTACATACTGTCTTTCCTGTCCCGGAGCATCACTGATACGGCGGGAAAAACGACTAGCTTCACGATCCAAATCAGCCTTGACTATAAGCAACCCCTGTAACGTTCCGTCAATAGCAGCTTTAACATTCGCCTTCATTGCACGAATACTCATATCCAGATTTATAATCATCGGATTGTTTTCAGTTGAAGTACGCAACAAACGTTTACGTTCGACAACCAGTTCATTATAACGTTCTAATTGAGTAGTCAGTCCATTGTCTGTTAAACCAATGTTACTAGGAAGCACCTCATATTCATTCAATGGATTATTGATATATTTCGCAAGGTCACGAACCAAATTAATCTGTGTACCATTCTCAACCCTTTTCTTTTCATATTCAGCATTTCCTGATACAGCTAATTGAGCATCACTGCTAATATCCGTCAAACCGGCATTCCGCTTAAATGTCTCCAGCTTTTCTTCCGTATTGCCCAATTCCTCGTCTATAATCTTAATACGCTCATTAATAAACTCTCTCGTCTTTTCAGCCACTTCATTTTTATCATTGTTCGTATTCCGGTTATACATTTCCATCAGTTTATTGATAAAGTCCTGTCCACGCTGTATATTCGTATTAATTAATGAGACTGTAGCAACGGAAGTTGCTTTAGAGGTTGGCGCAATCGTTAATGCCCACTGATACCCCTTTGCAACTCCAAACGGCTGGCTAACTACCGCACTGATATGTCGAACCTCCTTCTGGCCTTCGACCTGACCGTTTGACAACGAATCTCTCAATGTGAACCCAAAGGTTCCTACATTGGTAGGAAATACTGCCGGTAACTTATCAAAACGCTTATTATATTCATTCAAACCCACTTTTAGATTCACATCCAGCCCACCATCGGAAGCCAGTTTCATGTCAATCAAAGCCGCATTTGAAAGTTTGTCCGCTTCTTGGGCAGTCAAATTCACCACGACAGGAGAGGTCTTATACATCTCTTGCCTAGGAAATTCATCCTCATCATAATAAGTAATATAAAGTTCCAAGCTATTGACGACCTCCTTGAGTATAGTCTTTGAACGGAGTACTTCTATTTCATTATCAATGCTCTGTGCTGAAGTAATGACTCCTCCTAATCCCAAGTTTTCTAAATCTGCCGATCCCGAATTTCCTCCTTTCTTATCATCCTTTATTATGATAGAAGCAGAAACCTGATACACAGGGATCTGGAAATATAAATATCCCCAAGCACCTATCAAACAAATCAAAACAGAAGCGACAAACCAAGGCCAATGGATTATATATCTGAAAAGAAGTTCCTGATAATTAACTTTCTCTTCATCCAATTCATTCATATTATTTTCGTACGAGTTTTCTTTCATTTTTGATTAATTTATTTTATGACTTTATTTTACTATATTTAACAATAGACTTGCTATTGACAACAAAACTGAAACACCGGAGAACCACAATCCCGTACTAGTTCCAACATCCGAATTCTTAGCCTTAGTCTTATTAGGTGTCACATAAATTATATCATTCTGCTGTAACTGATAATAAGGAGACAATACCGTTTCAGCCTTATTCAAGTCTATAGTAATAATTTCCTGCTTGTTATCTTGTCCTGTCCGGATCAATTTCACATTATCACGCATACCATAAATAGTCAAATCACCTGCCATAGCGAGCGCTTCCAGCAAATTAATCTTCTCGTTAGAGACTACAAAGCTTCCTGGCTTAGTAACCTCTCCCAATACCGAAATCCGATAATTAACAATACGCACAGTTACAAGTGGCGCTTCTTTCAAATAAACCTTCAACTTATCTATAATCAGATTTTCTATTTCAAGTTTAGTCAATCCACCTACATGAATCTCGCCTAACACAGGAAAGTTGATATTCCCCTGATTATCCACCAGATATTGCTGTAGAGCAGATGACGCGTTTCCTTGTCCTACCGTCTTTCCCTCCGTTCCACTAGCAGTACCTGAATTTACCAGATTGAAAGGTGCAGCCAGTTCCGGAGTAGAACAAGATACGGCAATCGTCAACAAATCCTTGGGCATAACCTTCACACCTGTCTGACGAACACTCTGTTCTGTATCATTCACAAAAGCCGTATCCTGCAAATAAGGCACTTTCTTATATGATTGGCAGGATACCAGCAAAAAAGCAAGTAACGCACCCAAAGTCAATCGTTTCAATTTTCTCATAACCACCTACTCATGTAAATTACAACTATTGATTTAATTTTTATTCAAATTCCAACTCTTCGCCTAATAAGCCTCTTTATCCCCACGGATTACGTTATACACAGTCTTATACATGATATATAAATCCAAAAGAAACGTCCAATGCTCAATATACCAGATGTCACGTTGCACACGTCCTTCCATCTGCCAAAGCTCCTTCGTTTCTCCACGGAAACCTGTCACTTGTGCCCAACCTGTAATACCAGGCTTTACAAAATGACGAACCATATATTTATTTATTAAATGAGAATATTCTTCTGTGTGCTTCAACATGTGCGGACGGGGACCCACTAAAGACATATCCCCTTTCAGGACATTAATAAATTGAGGAAGTTCATCCACATTCGTCTTACGAATCAGATCACCGATTCGGGTTTTACGAGGATCATGTTCTGTAGCTTGTAATGTATCACATTGAGCATTTACCCGCATTGAGCGAAACTTATAACACCAGAATTCACGACCATCCTCCCCGCTTCGTTTCTGCTTGAAAAAAACAGGCCCAGGCGAACTAATCTTTATAGCCAGTCCCACAATGATGTATATAATCGGGAAAAAAGTACAAAGGAACAGTAGCGAGCAAATAATATCAAAGCCACGTTTCATCATACGATTTTCCAATAACTCAAGTGGCTCACGACGGATAGAAAGTACCGGGACATTACCTAACATTTCAAAATACATTCTCCGTTTCAAATAGTTCCGGACATTGGGAACGCTAAAGAAACGAATCAGATGGTTCTCACAATAGTTGATAATCGGCACAATTTCAGCACTACGGGCGGAAGGAAGGCTACAATAAAGCTGATCCACCTTTCCCGCATTACGAGTCAAATAATCAACAGCTTCACACGGCTGTCCCAAATAAGCTATGTTCATAGGATAGCGGTCTGACGGAAAATCTTCAAAATATCCCAATACACGATACCCGGATGTCGGATCATCCGTCATGGAATGATAAAGTTCCTGCATATTTTCATGGCTACCCACCAACACTACCTTTCGGACATTTTCCCCACTTTTGCGATAAAGCTCCAGAATAGATCGGAACGTCAGACGATAGGAAATGATCACGATAATGAGAACTATATAAAATATCCCAAACTGACGCAGATTGACACATTCAAAATGGAATATATATGAAAGCCCAAAGACTATCAATACAAAAGGAATCATATTCCGGGCCACCCGAAGCATAATTTGTTCCGGGCGGACCACCGGACGATGAAGGATCACTCCTGAACGGATGTTGCAAACCAGATAACATAAAGTCATCAGAGCCATGTTCTGGAGAAGAGGCATTGAATACTCAAATAGAGACCGGTTTTCCCAGATCGAAGTAAACATCCATAACAGCAAGTTCAATAAGATGATGTCCCCTAGAAGGACAAACGATTTTAGGACTTTATTGAAACGTTGGACTTCCTGCATTATTTTATTATCAATTGATTAAATTTCTTTCCCATCACCCGTGTTTCTCACGATAATCAATATAACGGTCGACCCATTCAATTGCTTTGGCTCGAAATTCCTCTTTGGTATGACAGTCATAGAAGTAAGCCAAAAGACGGGTGAAATGGCTTAAACGAACGTCTCCCCTTTTATAACCTTTGCATAGTAGACAGCTTTGCCCAAACCTATTTCAGCGCACATGGGAGCTATCTTCACACCTGCTTTCTTAAACTGCTCGGCGATGAAAAGGCCGAGTGCTACATGAGAGTACTTTTTCATTTTTGTAATTCTGTTAATTGTTAAAGTTATTAAATAATACATGATTCTACCTATAACTGTTCTGATATGTCAGAACAGTTGATTTAAAAGCTATTCCTACCTTCGCCCCGCGTTTTGAAAATTCAAGGCGATAATCAAATAATTAGATACGTTATGACAAACGATTTTAGAATGTCTTATTTCATGCCTCCCATTGCGCCCATTAAAGACGAACACGGACAACTAGTTACTCCTCCTACGCTTATTCCCTGCTGCGAAGTCTCCGTAGAGCAAGTCTTTCAAATGATTACCTGCAACGAGAATCTCAAAGTTCTGACCGAACAAGTACGCAACTCCGAAGATATACGGACGGCAAAAGCATCACTATTACCATACGTGACTCCCTGTGGTACATTCTCGCGTCGCAGCAGCAAATACCTCATAGATCCTTCCCTCCTAACAGTAGTAGATATAGACTATCTCACCTCCTATCAGGAAGCAGTGGAGATGCGTAAGACGTTGTTCAATGATCCTCTTCTCCACCCTGTGCTCACGTTTATCAGTCCTAGCGGACGGGGCGTAAAAGCCTTCATACCCTATAATCATTTACCCATGGCCGATGACGCAAACTGTATTACGGAAAAAATGAAGTTAGCAATGTTATACACTGTGATGATCTATGGTACAGGAACACCTCCTCCTTTCGGAGAAAAGAAAAAAGGCGTGGACTTTTCCGGTAAAGACATTGTGAGATCCTGCTTCCTTTGCCATGACCCGGGAGCATTATTTAGAACCACCAACGAATAACCATAAATCATAAATTATAAATCATAAATCAAAATAATGACTGATATTGAATCTTTACGCCGCCTCACTGAAGCGGTTGAAACTGCAGGAGCGGATATTGCTCCTACCTATGCTGAATATGTACAACTGGCGTTTGCCATCGCAACGGATTGCGGAGAAGCGGGACGCGAGTTTTTCCACCGTTTGTGCCGGACGTCCGCCAAGTACCAACGTGAACATGCCGAACGGATATTCTCCAATGCTCTCACTACCCGGCATGGGGAAGTGCACCTGGGTACGGCTTTCCATCTTGCCGAGATGGCCAATGTGAAACTCTGTAATACGGAAGTTATGAACAACCGTAGAAATACAGAAAATACGGAAAATACACCGTCCAAAGCTCTCACACACGCACACGTATATAATAAGGTGGAGAATGACGAACCGGACGAATCCGAAGAGCTGCTGAACGGTAGTGACCCGAACCAGCCATTGCCCACTTTCCCCGAAGCGGACTGGCCGAAAATCCTCTTGCTCATCATGAGCTATGCCACCAGCCCTACCCAGCGTGACGTCATGCTAATTGGAGCATTGACTGCCATAGGTGCCAGCATGGAACGATATGTGAGATGTCCATACGCCGGCAAACTCCAGTCTCCTTGCCTGCAAAGTTTCATCGTGGCTCCTTCTGCCTCGGGTAAGGGAATTCTTTCGCTTATCCGTCTGCTCGTCGAACCTATCCATGACGAGATCCGCCAACAAGTAGCGACAGAGGTCAAGGCTTACAAAAAAGAGAAAGCCGCCTACGACGTCATGGGAAAAGAGCGTAGCAAAGTGGAAGCTCCCCAAATGCCCAAAAACAGAATGTTTCTCATCTCTGGCAATAACACCGGAACAGGTATTCTGCAAAATATCATGGATGCCAACGGCACAGGACTTATCTGCGAAACGGAAGCAGATACTATTTCTGCTGCCATCGGCTCGGAATACGGACACTGGAGCGACACGCTCCGCAAAGCGTTCGACCATGACCGTTTGTCGTACAACCGGCGTACCGACCAGGAATACCGGGAAGTAAAGAAAAGCTATCTGTCCGTCCTGCTTTCCGGTACGCCCGCACAAGTGAAACCACTTATTCCCTCGACAGAGAACGGCTTGTTCTCGCGCCAACTGTTTTATTACATGCATGGTATATGGGCATGGATCAATCAGTTCGAAAGTGGCGAAGCCGATCTGGAAGCTATCTTCACAGACATAGGCCTGGAATGGAAAAAGCAACTCGACCTGATGAAAACACATGGAGTCCATACGCTCCGGCTCACCGACGAGCAAAAGCAAGAGTTCAACGCTCTCTTTTCCGATTTGTTCTTCCGTTCGGGACTTGCCAACGACAACGAAATGAGCAGTTCCATCGCCCGACTGGCTGTCAACACGTGCCGTATCATGGCAGAAGTAGCTATGATACGTGCATTGGAATGTAATCAACCTTACCAATTCAAGAATTCTTCTATCCATCTGCTTACTCCTGATAAGGAGATTGCCACTGATAATATCAAAGACGGCATTATCACCCGTTGGGATGTAACGATCACCGCTGAAGATTTTAAAGCGGTTCTGGAGCTTGTAACTCCGCTTTATCGTCATGCCACGCATATCTTGTCTTTTCTTCCCTCCACAGAAGTCAAGCATAGAGCCAATGCCGACCGGGATGCACTTTTCGAAGCAATGGGCAACCAATTCACCCGTGCACAGCTGTCGGAACAGGCTACAACCATGAAAATCAAACCTAACACTGCTTTCGGCTGGTTGAACCGTCTGATTAAAAAAGGATTGTTTACCAACGCAGACGATAAAGGCATCTATACGCGCACGCACGTGTGCGTGTGTTAGGGAGACGGGGGTAAAAGTGTATTTCTTGTATTTTAATAAAGCATCGCTTTAGCGTTCGTAAAGCATAGGTTTAGCAACCATAAAGCACCGCTTTATCCCACACAAACCGCCTCTATTCCTCTCTCCATCTCCCACTTTCATTTTTCAACTCTCAACTCTCAATTCTCAACTCTCAACTTCTTCAAGGTTCTCCCAAAGCGTCCACAATCACTCTCACCTCCAACGGTGTGAATGAGCGACGCTTTGATTCGTACCCCAAGTCGTACAGACGTTGCAGAAGTCCGGGACATAAAGAGATCCATTTCTTCATTTTTCGATAAGCAGCAATGTCGGTAAGTGTCGGAGAATAAAGTTGCGCCAGTTCCATGCGCCCATAGGCACGTATTTTGAATTCGGTCATAATGGATAAAATTTTGATTTACAGTTACAAAAATAACAAAATAGCACCACATAACCAACGTTTTTCCATTGAATAAACGACCATTACGACATATAATTGACAACAATCGTGTGCAATCGCAAACAATTGATTTATCGATATTTCAGGGTAGTATCTTTGTATTGTCGGAAGGGGAAAAGAATCCCCGGACAATATGTTTAACCCTTTAATTTATTGTTTTATGATTCGTTACAAAATTTATCAAAACCAACAGCAGAAAGGCCTGAATGCAGGCAAGTGGTTCGCCCGTGCGGTAAGCGACGAGACGTTTGATTTAGCCAAGCTTGCCGAACACATGTCGAAACACAATTCACCGTATTCCGGTGGTGTCATCAAAGGTGTACTTTCTGACATGGTAGACTGCATCAAAGAATTGCTGCTCGACGGCAAATGCGTGAAAATCGACGACCTTGCCATCTTTGGGGTAGGTATTCGCAGTAAGGCGGCTGATACGCTGGAAGATTTTTCGTTAGAGAAAAACATCACAGGTATGCGTCTTAAAGCTCGTGCCACCGGTAATTTGTCGACTACCAACCTGAAACTCGACAGTCAACTGAAGCAGCAAGCGGAGTATCAGAAACCAACTACTCCTGGTGGAGATTCCGATTCAGGCAATACGCCGAATCCAAATCCGGGCGGAAGCGGTGAAGCACCTGACCCGGCTGCCTAAGGGAATATTATTAATTTATTTAAAACCTCTTCTTTATGAGTAATTCATCTTCTCCCCGCTCCGTATGGAGCTTCATTATCAAAGTGATTATCACCGTTGCCACCGCTATCGGAGGCCTGATCGGAGTACAAAGTTGTATGTAGCTCATGCGCACCATTACGCTGATTATCATTCATTGCAGTGCCACGCCGGAAGGAAAATTCCTTTCGGCGGAGGCTTGCCGACAAGATCATATCCAACACCGTGGGTTCCGTGACATTGGTTACCATTTCTACATCACCCGCGATGGAGAAATTTGCCAGGGCCGTCCTCTGGAAAAGGTCGGGGCACACTGCCGTGACCATAACACCCATTCGATAGGTATTTGTTACGAAGGAGGGCTGGATATTGCCGGACGTCCCCAAGACACACGTACATTGGCGCAACGAGGTTCTTTGCTCGCTTTGCTCCGCGAATTGAAGAAAAGATTCCCCAAAGCATTGATTGTAGGCCATCATGATTTAAATCCGATGAAGGAATGTCCGTGTTTTAACTGTATCAAAGAATATGGAGAGTTGTAAGGATCATCTAAGTATATTGACCAGCAGACTGGCAATAGACACTAAGATGGAAAATCCCGAAATCCACATCGTGGTACTTGTTCCGATGTCCGCGCTCTGTGCTTTGGTTTTATTGGGAGTGACATACAGGATGTCATTCTGTTGCAACTGATAGTAAGGAGATAATAACAAATCCGCGTCGTTCAGATTGAGTGTAACAAACTGTTTATGCCCGTTCTTGTCTTCGCGGATTAGTTTCACATTATCACGAACACCATAAATGGTCAAATCTCCTGCCATAGCAAGGGCTTCGAGTACATTGATCTGCTCATTCACCACCGGATAAACACCCGGAGAGGCCACTTCTCCCAAAACCGAAACTTTAAAACCGGACATGCGGACTACTACCGTAGGTCTTTCTTTCACGTAAGATTTCAGTCGCTCCGTTATCAGGTTTTCAGCTTCTCGGCTCGTTAATCCGTTTAAAGGGAGTTTACCTAAAACCGGATAATTGATATTTCCCTGGTCATCCAACAAAAAGGTACTGCCTTGTGCATTGAATGGCTGCGAAACAACCGGATCGGAAGTAGAAACAAGAATGGAAACCTCATCTCCCGGTATCAACCTGGCGTCCTGAACAGGGGAAACTTGCGTATTCACCTGTTTCAAAACCTCCGCATCCTGCAAATAAGGTACTTTCTTATAGGATTGACAAGCTGAAAAGAAGAAGAAAGAGAATATCAGTGCAAAAGCACAAGAAAACTTCATATTCATGTAATTTGTGGATAAATGATGACGAGTACTAGTTTTTCTCGCAGATAGCTTCGACATAACCAATAGGCATATTCACGCAAGCGCACCCCAGCATATTCAGCCGGACGGCAATCTTGCTTTTGCCATCTACATTAACCAGTTCACCAACCAGCCCGGTCAGAGGTCCTTTCACAACACGAACCTTCTCACCACGTGCCAAAGGAGAGCTGTTCATGCAAATAGCTTCCTCTGAATAGTCGAGCATGAAACGAAAACGAGCCATCTGCTCATCTGGAATCACCGCTGGAGAGCTCTCACCACGCATCACCATATAACGGCTCACTGTAGAAAAACTTAGAACTTCTTTGCGTTCTTTCGGATTAACGTGTACAAACACCATCATTGGAAGAAGGACAGACTCAACCATCTTGCGCCGGTCACTCCACTGATGAATTTCCTGCTGAACAGGAACAAAATTCTCAATCCCTATTTTATCTAAACGTTCGGCTACTTTCTTCTCATGATGCATACGAACCAGAGCAACATACCAGCGTTTAGAGTGTGCTACGCCTTCCCCTGTCCCATCGCTAGGCCCAGCACTAATTGATTTCGGCTTTGTTAAAATCATGTTTTTTTACCTCATGTTCTTCCGTTACTTCTTAGGTAACGGACAATACATACACAAGGCACACATCTCAACAAAAAATGGAAATCACATATAGAAATAGGGCATAAGAAGGAAACAACCTAATACTCAACGGGAAGAATCCAGAGATTAGGCAATAAAAAGTATAGGGCATGAAAATAATCTTATTTCATGTTCGGATAGTTTTTTTCCTATATTTTAGATAAAACGAAAAAAAATGGAAGAATATTTGCTTACTATTTATGTTTTTGTCTATCTTTGCGTCAAATTTAAGTTCCGTTACCTAAGAAGTAACACACATATATCAGTTCTGATTATTAGAACTTTACACTTTTACTTCTGCCTACACAGCAGTTTCTTACGTAAGATAAATTCCCTTTATTTACCTCCGTACGTTCTTTAAGCTCAAAGCCTTTCAAATAGATTTGTGTGGTTTTTATAGATTTATGGCCCAATGATTCACTAATCATTTCAATGGAGACTCCCCGATACTTCGCAGTTGTTGCCCAGGAATGACGAAGCGTATAGGAAGTGACAGGAGATTGCAAATGCAAGGTTCTTGCCAGGTCTTTCAGATTATTATTAAATCGACGAAGAGCGGACTGATATTCCCGATAACCTCTTTCATCTTTCCGTTTCTTATCCCCACGAAGAATGTCAAACAGATAATCCGGACAATCGGGGTGAGAACTTTCCTTACTACGGAGCTGGTTAATCATTTCCTTTGCTGTATTCAGCACTTCCACGCTCATTGGAGTTTTGGTTTTGATACGATTGTATCGCAATACATTCTGATTCAAAGCCGACTTCTCCAAATGGGCTAAATCGGCAAATGACATTCCACAAAACTGAAACATCAGAGCAGCGATAGCTTGCGTACGACGTAAACGCTCCGTTTTGGGATCTTCATACAGAAGCTTATGCAATTCCGTAGCAGGCAGAGCCTTTTTCTGGCGGACATCCACACCTGTATAAACATCATGAAACAGTCTCGGCACGTATGGCGCACTGCCCGCTTCCACTCCACGGTTATAGATACTACGAAGCATACGCATATACGTAGAAATCGTATTGGGCTTCAAGCCACACTCATAAAGATACTGACCGTAACGCCGTAAACGCTCACGGGTGACCAGTCTGAACGACACGTTAGACGTGCCGCAAAATTTGCTGAAAGAGAAGAGGGCATTCTTGTAGACATGCGCCGTAGAATGCCGTCCCTCCTTTCGCAAACGACCGATGTAGAATTCCGCACACCGGCTAAATCCATTTTTGTTCATCATTTGCATCACTAGTTATTTTATATATTATGCCACTTGGCAAGTGGCAAAAGAACGAATCTTTTTGTGTCTTCAACGCAAAGTTTTTGATAAATATAGTTAAAGACTTTCCTGCCGTTTTTACTCTATTGGTAATAAAAAAAGTCATCCGGCTTTGTCCATCACTAGAATGGAGCAAAGTCGGATGACTTTAATTCTGTATAATAATCTCTTATACGTATGTTTCCAACAATTTCACATTTCCTCCTTCAGGAGTGATTGTGATGTCTTGTGTAGTTGCAGGCAACAAAATAGATTCTCCAGCACTAACAGTCAGTTCATTGCCTTCATTGTCTCTCATCTTGCAGGATCCTTCCATACAGATAAAGATCACGAATGAATCGAGTTCGGAATAGTCGCAACTGATTTCTTCAGTCATGTCATACAGAGAAGTCGTAAAGTAGGTGCAGGCAACCAGTTCTACCGGTTCGTCCTTCAACGGTTCGTATTTAGTGCGATAGTCATCCAACACTTCGTAGTTGATGGCTTCACGGGCTAAGTCGGTGTGAAGTTCGCGGGTTTTACCATTCGCATCTTTACGGTTAAAGTCGTAGATACGGTAAGTAATATCAGAGGTTTGCTGAATCTCGGCGATGAAAGAACCTGCCCCGATGCTGTGTACGCGTCCGGCAGGAAGGAAAAACACATCACCCGGATGGATCTCATATTCCTGCAATACGTCGGTAATCGTATTGTTCAACACGCGTTCTTTATATTCTTTCGGGGTAATCTGTTCAGAGAATCCTGAACGCAATTTAGCTCCTTTGTCGGCATCTACCACATACCACATCTCGGTTTTTCCCATCGAATTATGGCGTTTCTTCGCCAACTCATCTGTTGGGTGTACCTGGATTGACAAATCCTGTTTGGCGTCGATGAACTTAATGAGCAACGGAAATTTGTTGCCGAAACGGGCATAATTCGCTTCACCAACCAGTTCCTCACGATACTTTCTTACCATATCGGCTAAGGTTAAACCTTTATCCGGGCCATTAGCCACTACGGATTCATTGTCCTCAACGCCAGAAATCTCCCAGCTTTCTCCTACTCCTTTCAAGTCAGAGTTCAAATGCTTGAACGGAATAATTTTGTCGCCCCCCCAAAGCGTCTGCTTCAGAATTGGTTCGAATTTTAATGGATACATTTTTGTTTTTCTTGTTATAAACCTAGATTAAATTCGCTCGGATTGTTACAATCCGGGAACAAACATACAAAAAATTGTTCAGTTTTTAAGAAAAGGAGGATGAAAATTCATTTAAGAAAGATTCTTTCGTTTTTATATCGAATATTTTTCAATTCCAATTCTGTATTAACGGCAAGACTTTTGTCATTTCCGAAAAAAACATGAAGTAATAAAGCTAAACTTTCCTAAAGTACCTGTTATATTTAGTCGGAATAATTTGTGAGTAAGAAAGAATTTCCCTTTATTTGCAGGAAATTTTTAATAATACCAGACATGAATAACACATTCCCAACAGAAGGGAATCTATCAGGGCTCAGCCGGAAAGATTTCCAAAAGGATATAAATGATAAGAAAACTGATTTATTTATCCTCAAAAACACAAAGGGAATGGAAGTAGCTGTAACAAATTACGGATGCGCCATTCTTTCTATCATGGTACCGGACAAAAACGGTAAGTATGCCAATGTAATCCTCGGACACGACAGCATCGACCACGTCATCAACAGCCCGGAACCTTTCCTAAGCACTACTATCGGACGCTACGGCAACCGCATCGCCAAAGGAAAATTCACTCTGTTCGGCGAAGAACATGAACTCACAATCAACAACGGACCTAACTCCCTGCACGGAGGACCTACCGGTTTCCACGCTCGTGTATGGGACGCTATACAACTTGACGAGAGCACAGTGCAATTCAACTATGTTTCTGCCGATGGCGAAGAAGGATTCCCCGGCAACCTGGAAGTAGAAATGACCTACCGCCTGGAAAACGAAGTAAACGCACTGACTATCGAATACCGCGCAACAACCGACAAAGCCACAGTCGTTAATCTGACTAACCACGGTTTCTTCAACCTCGCCGGTATCTCCACTCCTACTCCTACCGTCAACGACCACATCGTTACTATTAACGCTGATTTCTATACGCCTATCGACGAAGTTTCTATCCCAACAGGCGAAATTGCCAAAGTAGAGGGTACTCCGATGGATTTCCGCACTCCGCATACCGTAGGCGAACGTATCAATGACAAATTCCAGCAACTGATTTTCGGTGCCGGTTACGACCACTGCTATGTACTGAACAAGATAGAGAGCGGCTCACTCGACCTGGCTGCTACTTGCAAAGACCCAAAAAGCGGCCGTATCATGGAAGTGTATACCACCGAAGCCAGCGTGCAACTCTATACAGGCAACTGGCTGAATGGATTTGAAGGCGCACACGGAGCTACATTCCCTGCAAGAAGCGCTATCTGCTTTGAAGCACAGTGTTTCCCGGATACCCCGAACAAACCGCATTTCCCATCGGCTACTTTGCTGCCGGGTGATGAATACCAACAGATCACTGTCTACAAGTTTGCTGTGGAAGAATAAGATTTGAAAAAACAACTAACCTAATTTTATAAACTAACATTTTTTTTGAACCATGACACAAGAAAAAAAGAACGGTAAAATCATTGCAATCATTACGATGATTTTCCTTTTTGGTATGATTTCATTTGTTACCAACCTCGCTGCTCCTATGGGTATCGTGTTGAAAAACCAGTTTGACGTATCAAACGCATTAGGTATGCTGGGAAACTTCGGAAACTTTATTGCATACGCAGTAATGGGTATTCCGAGCGGTATCCTGTTGCAACGCGTGGGTTATAAGAAAACAGCACTGATCGCAGTAGCTATCGGTTTCATTGGCGTAGGTATCCAATTCTTATCCGGTCATTCAAGCCCGGAAATGGCATTTGCCGTTTATTTGATTGGTGCATTCGTAGCAGGTTTCTCTATGTGTTTGCTTAACACTGTTGTAAACCCGATGTTGAACAAACTGGGTGGCGAAGGTAACAAAGGTAACCAGCTTATCCAGGTAGGTGGATCTTTCAACTCTGTAATGGCTACCATTACTCCGATGTTTGTAGGTATCCTGATCGCCGGATCTATCGAAAAAGCTACTATTTCTCAAATATTCCCTGTGATGTACACTGCTATGGCTGTGTTCGCTTTCGCATTCTTCGTACTTCTGTTTGTACAAATCCCCGAACCTAATGCCAATGCTGCAACAGAGCCTATCGGCAAATTGATGAAGGGTGCTTTAAAGTTCCGTCATTTCATCTTGGGAGCTATTGCAATCTTTGTATATGTAGGTATTGAAGTTGGTGTACCGGGTACTTTGAATCTATTCCTGACAGACCCTGTAGAAAAAGGCGGAGCAGGTATCGCTTCTACTATTTCAGGTTTCGTGGTAGGAACTTATTGGTTCTTAATGTTGATCGGCCGTCTGGCAGGCGCATCACTCGGTGCTAAAATTTCCAGTAAAGCGATGCTTACGTTTACATCTGCACTGGGTTTGATTTTAGTATTCCTTGCTATCTTCTCTTCTACCGGAACATTGGTTAACCTGCCTGTACTTCAACAGAGTGCTACCGGCGGTTTGTCATTCGGTTTTGCTGAAGTACCTATCAACGCTATGTATTTGGTATTAGTAGGTCTTTGTACTTCTATCATGTGGGGTGGTATTTTCAACCTTGCAGTAGAAGGACTAGGAAAATATCTGGCTGCTGCTTCCGGTCTGTTTATGGTACTGGTTTGTGGTGGAGGTATCCTGCCTGTTATCCAAGGTTGGGTGGCTGACATCGCCGGTTTCATGCCTAGCTACTGGGTTATCATCGCCGCACTTGCTTACCTGCTGTTCTACGGCCTAGTAGGTTGCAAAAATGTAAACAAGGATATTCCTGTGGAATAATTTTCGATTTCTGATTTATGATTTCTGAATTGCTCATAATTCAGAAATCATAAATCAGAAATCTCTATATTATTATTATTATTATTATTCACCTTTAAAATATAAATATCATGGATACAGAATACGTAAGAAGTCGCTTCATTAAACACTTTGACGGAACTACTGGATTTTTATATGCTTCTCCGGGCCGTATCAACCTGATCGGTGAACACACTGACTACAACGGTGGATTCGTATTTCCGGGAGCCGTAGACAAAGGCATGATTGCTGAAATCAAACCAAACGGCACTGATAAGGTTAAAGCTTACTCTATCGACTTGAAAGACTATGTAGAATTTGGTCTGAACGAAGAGGATGCTCCACGTGCCAGCTGGGCAAGATATATTTTCGGTGTATGCCGTGAAATGATTAAACGTGGCGTTGACGTGAAGGGATTCAATACTGCTTTTGCAGGTGATGTGCCTCTGGGTGCAGGTATGTCTTCTTCTGCTGCTTTGGAAAGTACGTATGCTTTCGCATTGAACGAACTGTTCGGTGAAAACAAAATAGATAAATTTGAATTGGCTAAAGTGGGCCAGGCAACAGAACATAACTACTGCGGTGTTAACTGCGGTATCATGGACCAGTTTGCTTCTGTGTTCGGTAAAGCAGGCAGCTTGATCCGTCTGGATTGCCGTTCACTGGAATATCAGTATTTCCCATTCCATCCGGAAGGCTATCGTCTGGTTCTGATGGATTCAGTGGTTAAACACGAATTGGCTTCTTCTGCTTACAACAAGCGTCGTCAAAGCTGTGAAGCTGCTGTTGCCGCTATCCAGAAAAAACATCCGCACGTAGAATTCCTGCGCGACTGTACGATGGCTATGCTGGAAGAAGCGAAAGCTGATATCAGCGCTGAAGACTATATGCGTGCAGAATATGTAATCGAAGAAATCCAACGTGTACTCGATGTTTGCGAGGCATTGGAAAAGGATGATTACGAAACTGTAGGTAAGAAGATGTACGAAACTCATCACGGCATGAGCAAGCTGTACGAAGTAAGCTGCGAAGAACTCGACTTCCTGAATGACTGCGCTAAAGAATACGGTGTGACTGGTTCACGCGTAATGGGTGGTGGCTTCGGTGGTTGTACGATCAACCTTGTTAAGGATGAGTTGTATGATAACTTCGTTGAAAAAACAAAAGCTGCTTTCAAAGCTAAATTCGGCAGAAGCCCGAAAGTGTATGACGTAGTAATCGGCGACGGTTCTCGTAGACTGGAATAAGAATTTATTCGTTATTAAATAAGTAAGAAGGGCGGCTTCCGTGATGGGAGCCGCCCTTATTTTTTACACGGCATAATAACACACAATCTCAACTCTATTCTCTTAAAATGAGAAAAATTCTCATTTTAAGAGAATTATCTAAAACTATTCGTATCTTTGCCATGTTCTATAGAATAGACAACTTAATATAAAAACAATATGATAATCAATTTTACAGTAGGCAACTATCGTTCGTTCAAAGACAAAAAGGTTTTGAGCATGGAAGCTACCGCTATTAAAGAATTGAATGAATCTGTTATAGAAAAAGAAGGATATAGACTACTTCCATCAGCTGTTATTTATGGAGCTAACTCAAGTGGAAAAAGTAACTTTTTAAAAGCGATTGGCAAATTTGGAGAGATAGTCAACTATTCTTCTAAAATGAGTTCTACAGATAAATTAAATATTACTCCTTTCTTATTAAACCAAAAATCAACTCAAGAACCATCATTTTTTGAAATAGAAATACTGATAGATAACCAAACATATACGTATGGCTTTACCGCAGACAATCTGAAGGTTTATGAAGAGTGGTTATATATAAAAGAGGGAAAAGCAAAAAAGGAAAAATGCTTATTTGTTCGTACAGAAGAAGGAATCGGAATAGCTGACGAGTATAATGAAGGCAAAGGTTTGGAAGAAAAGGTACGTGACAATGGACTATTTTTATCTACAATTGATTCTTTTAACGGTGAAATTGCCAAAAAAATTATTCATAAAATTGACTGTATCTGGGTAATATCAGGTATCGACCATGAATCTTGGTCTGTATTTACAAATGATATGTGTAATAATAAAAATCCAGAACTTAGCTTTCAACAAGAGATTCAAGATTTCTTGAAATCTATGAATGTAGGGTTTAACAGATTTGAACTTCCCGAAGATGAAAAGTTGGCAAAAGAAGTAAAAGCATACACCATACATAATTTGTATAATGAACAGGAAGAAGTCATTGGAGAAACCCGCTTTTCCATGAAAGAGCATGAGTCATCGGGTACTAACAAACTATTCGATTTGGCCGCCTTAGTTATTGGTCAATTGGCGTTGGGAGGTCTACTAGTTATAGACGAACTCGATTCCAAGCTCCATCCATTACTGACTCAACATATTATTAAACTTTTCAACAATCCAAAAACAAATCCCAAGGGAGCTCAACTAATATTTGCTACCCACGACACCAATTTACTGAATGTAAAAACATTCCGTAGGGATCAGATTTGGTTTACGGAAAAAGATCATTCGGAAGCTACCGACCTCTATTCATTAGCAGAATTCAGAGAACCGGAAGGAAACAAGATTCGGAAAGACCGTAGTTTTGAAAAAGATTATATCAACGGACGTTACGGCGCAATTCCATATATTAAAGATTAATACACAATGAGTAGACTGCTGCCGAAACATCGGTTTGAGGAAATAAAAAGAGAACAAAGACAGGCAAAACTGGATAAAAGAAGAAAAGTAGCAGTACGCAATGTATCTGTTAGTTTCCTTATCGTATGTGAAGGTGAAAGAACTTAACCTAACTATTTCAAGGCTTTAATAAAAGACCGTTATTCGGATATCCGTGAGGTTACAATTGAAGGTAAGGGACAAGGTACAGTCAGTCTTATCAAAGAAACCATAGCTATTCGTGATAAATCAAATAAAGAGTTTGACAGGGTATGGGCTGTTTTTGATAAGGATGACTTTAATGATTTCAATGACGCCATACAGCTTGCAAAAAAGAATCATATTCTTTGCGCATGGTCTAATGAGTCATTCGAACTTTGGTATTATCTACATTTTCAATATTTGGATACCGGCATATCCCGTTCTCAATACATTGAGAAAATAGAAAGGGAAATACAAAATAGAACAAATGATTCAAACTACCGATATAAAAAGAAATCACCGGAAACTTTCGACATATTACAACGTATAGGAGATGAATCATTAGCTATCAAACACGCTCAACGCTTAAGAGAATCATTTTCGGGAACAGATTATGCGGCTCACAAGCCTTGTACTACTGTATATGAGCTAGTAGAAGAACTAACTCATCCTGAAAAGTTATTATGATCATAACATAACTATACATCAAGAAGGGCGGCTTCCGTGATGGGAGCCGCCCTTACTTTTTACAATTAACAAAAATCTAGAACCTATTGGTCTAATAACATCTAATTAGTTCTACTTATTTCTTCGTGAACTTATATACCGCGAACGTAGTGGGTTCCAGTTCGGTAGTAAACACGTTGCCTTCAATAGATACCGGAGTTTCCTGCGGAACGATGGCAAAAGGTTGCTCAAGTGTATTATCCTTATCCAAATCAATCGAACGAAGTTTGATACAACGGCCATTAGACAATACATCTTGTTTTTTTAATCCTTCAAAATTCAAGGTAATTGGCTGTATTGTGGCGGAAGTATTGGCAACCTTTACAATCAGTTCATTCTTATCCTTATCGAAAACAGCACTGGCAAAGAGTCCGTTCTGTCCTTCGGCTCCCGTTACATTTTTCTTGTTCATGGTAAGGGGAAGTACATTTGTTCCTTTGTTTTGTGCATACAGTTGTTGTACATAATAGCTAGTGGTACGCACAGAGTTCAGGTTATCGAACCAAATCATATCAGGACGCCATTGCCATCCTTCCACATGAGCGAAAAGCGGAGCATAGGTAGCCATGTGAACGATGTCAGCATTACGTTCCAATCCGGTCATGAAAGCAGCTTCGAGCAAAGCAGCATGATAATGGTTCCATTTCTTTCCTTTTCCATGGCAGGCATATTCGCCGGCAAAGACTTTCGGACCTTTACGATCGTAGTTATCATAGCGGGCACCTTGTGCCAGGAACCAACTTTCGGGACGATAAAAATGTTCGTCCACCAAATCGGCTTTCAGACGTTTCATTTCAGGCCACAAGTAATCAAATTCTTTTCCTTCGGAATTCGGACCGGAGCTACCTACTATTTTAATTTCCGGGTGAGCTTTACGAATGGCTTTGATAAACGGTTCGAGACGTTCGGGATATTCTTTTCCCCATTGTTCGTTACCGATACCGACAAACTTCAGGTTAAACGGTGCAGGATGTCCCATATCGGCACGTACCTTTCCCCATTTGGTATTCACGTCTCCATTAGCAAACTCAATCAGATCGAGTGCATCCTGAATATAGTTATCCAAATCACAAACGGCTACGTGAGCTTTCGGATCATTATTCTGATATTGGCAGGAAAGTCCGCAATTCAGAATCGGCAGAGGTGCCGCACCCATTTCTTCAGACAGCAGGAAATATTCGTAGAATCCCAATCCATAGCTTTGATAATAATCAGGGAAGAATCGGTGAGTAAAAGTATACTGCCAACGATTTTCATTTAAGGGACGGTTCTCTACCGGGCCAACTGATTTTTTCCAGTCGTAACGAGTCTCCAGGTCGGTACCTTCTACAATGCAACCACCGGGAAAGCGAAAGACTCCGGGATGAATATCCGCCAATGCTTGTGCCAAATCTTTACGAAGACCATTTTCGTGTCCCTTCCAAGTATCAACCGGGAAAAGAGAGACGTGCTCCAAATCTACTGTTCCTTTGGAAGTAAGGAAAATACGAAGTACGGATTTCGGATGAGTACTGCCGGGCTTCAAGATTATCTGGTATTTTTTCCAGTCCTTAGAATCAATCGTAAGATTCCCTGCGACAAGCGCCTGACGTTCGCCCATTGATTGGGTATCTACAAGTTCGATTCTCAATGTTTCTTTCGTACTTCCTTGCGGCAAACGCGCCCAAACGGAGAAGCGATACTCCTCCCCCTTCTTGACACCGATACCAAAGAAACCTTCGTTATCCAATCCGGTATGTTTATGTGCATGTCCGGGGTTAGAAAGGCGCACGTAATGCGGATTGCGTTCAAAAGGGCCATCATTCATTAAGGATACTTTTCCATACGTTTTCCATCCCATCAGGTGTTGTGGAAATTCAAAGGAACGATTCTTCACCAGTTCGGCATAAAGTCCGCCGTCGGCAGCATAGTTGATGTCCTCAAAAAAGAGTCCGTACATAGTAGGTTGGATTTCTGCACCCAGCTTCTTCGTCTGTATCACCAACTCATTAGTTTGCGCATGAAGCGCAAGGTTAGTAGACAAGGCTAATACTGCCAATAAATTTGCGTATCTTCTCATGGTTCTCAATAAAAAATTATATATAGTTAAAATGCAAAGATAATCAGATTCTCTATTTTCCCCGTACCCGATTTTATCATTAACAGGTGTATATCGGTCAAAAAGGATCAAATTCCATTCATTTGCACAATTTTCCATCCGTATCTGATATTTATAATACGAAACCAGATCAAAAAATACCTATTAACCCGCTCTATTATATGAAAAATAAACGGATGGAAAGCGTACATTTATATATATAATAAGGTGTATGGGAAATCATAAAATATACCGTTTATGCTGCATAACATACAAGAGTGTATTTGATACACCAAACAAAAGTGTTACTTTTACACCCAAAATAAGATAAATATCTCATTTACATTAAAAATAAAGCCATGAAAAAACATTTTCTACTTGCAGGATTTGCCGCGCTGATGCTGGTTGCGTGCAATAACAAGCCGGCTTCCGAGCTGACCTTGTCCGGTCTTGATCCGGTAAAATTTCAAACAGAAGTGAACAATGCCAAAACAGCTCTTTACACCTTAAAGAACAAGGCAGGCATGGAAGTATGCATCACTAACTTCGGAGGACGTATCGTGTCTGTCATGGTACCCGACAAGAACGGTAAGATGCAAGATGTAGTTTTAGGTTTTGACAGCATTGCTGACTATATTAATGTACCCAGCGACTTCGGTGCTTCTATCGGACGCTATGCAAACCGTATCAACCAAGGACGTTTCGCATTGGACGGTGACACGATCCAACTGCCGCAAAACAATTTCGGCCACTGCCTGCACGGAGGTCCGAAAGGTTGGCAATACAAAGTTTATGAAGCTAATCTGATTGATCCGACAACGCTGGAACTGACACTTGTCTCACCGGACGGAGACGAAAACTTCCCGGGTAATGTGACAGCTAAAGTGACTTACAAACTGACTGAAGACAACGCTATCGACATCAAATATAGCGCAACTACCGATAAAAAGACGATCATCAATATGACCAACCACTCTTACTTCAACCTGGCTGGTGATCCGTCAAAAGCTTCAACCGACAATATATTGTATGTGAACGCAGACTACTATACCCCAGTAGACAGCACCTTTATGACTACAGGCGAAATCGCTCCGGTGAAAGACACTCCGATGGACTTCACCACTCCGAAAGCTGTAGGCAAAGAGATCGACAACTACGATTTCGTTCAACTGAAGAACGGAAAAGGATATGACCACAACTGGGTACTCAACACAAAGGGAGATCTTTCGCAAGTTGCTGCAAAACTCACCTCACCTGAAAGCGGTATTACTCTGGAAGTATATACCAACGAACCGGGTGTACAGGTTTACACAGGAAACTTCCTCGACGGAACCGTAACCGGAAAGAAAGGCATCGTTTACAACCAACGTGCTTCTGTGTGTCTGGAGACACAACATTATCCTGACAGTCCTAACAAGGCAGACTGGCCTTCTGTTGTACTGGAACCGGGACAAACTTATAATAGTGAATGTATTTTCAAATTTTCTGTAGAGAAATAATATTAACTCATAAATCATATTTATTGTGGAAGCATTAGATTGGCTAGTAATCGGAGTCTTTTTTCTGGCTCTGATCGGTATTATTGTTTGGGTAGTCAGACAAAAACAAAATGACTCGGCAGATTATTTCTTGGGCGGACGCGACGCAACATGGCTTGCGATCGGTGCCTCTATTTTCGCATCCAACATCGGTTCGGAACACTTGATCGGACTGGCAGGAGCCGGTGCATCCAGTGGTATGGCTATGGCACACTGGGAAATTCAGGGATGGATGATCTTGATTCTGGGATGGGTGTTTGTACCCTTCTACACACGAAGCATGGTATATACAATGCCGGAATTTCTGGAACGCCGCTATAATCCTCAATCACGTACCATCCTGTCGGTCATCTCTTTGGTAAGTTATGTGTTAACCAAAGTAGCTGTGACTGTATATGCCGGTGGTCTTGTATTCCAACAAGTATTCGGTATCAAAGAGCTTTGGGGAATTGATTTCTTCTGGATTGCAGCTATCGGTCTGGTAGTGTTAACTGCACTTTATACGATCTTCGGTGGTATGAAATCAGTTCTTTACACTTCTGTTCTTCAAACCCCTATCCTACTGCTAGGATCATTAATAATTCTGGTACTCGGCTTCAAAGAATTAGGTGGATGGGACGAAATGATGAGAGTCTGTGGGGCTGTTACCGTAAATGATTACGGTGATACAATGACTAACCTGATCCGTAGCAATGATGATGCAAACTTCCCTTGGTTGGGCGCTTTGATCGGTTCGGCTATTATCGGTTTCTGGTACTGGTGTACCGACCAGTTCATCGTTCAACGTGTACTTTCAGGTAAAAATGAAATGGAAGCTCGTCGTGGTACTATTTTCGGTGCTTATCTGAAATTGTTGCCTGTATTCCTTTTCTTGATTCCTGGTATGATCGCATTTGCATTACATCAAAAATATATCGGTGCCGGTGGCGAAGGTTTCTTGCCGATGCTGGCCAACGGAACAGCAAATGCTGATGCCGCTTTCCCGACATTAGTAGCCAAATTACTTCCTGTCGGTGTGAAAGGTTTGGTAGTATGTGGTATTCTTGCCGCCTTGATGAGTTCTCTTGCATCTCTGTTTAACTCGTCAGCCATGCTGTTTACTATCGACTTCTACAAACGTTTCAGACCGGAAACTCCGGAGAAGAAACTGGTAGGTATCGGTCAGGTTGCAACGGTTGTAATCGTTATTTTAGGTATTCTCTGGATTCCTATCATGCGTAGTGTAGGCGATGTACTTTATACTTATTTGCAGGACGTTCAATCCGTACTGGCACCAGGTATCGCTGCGGCTTTCTTACTGGGTATCTGTTGGAAACGTACTTCCGCCCAGGGTGGTATGTGGGGATTGATTGCTGGTATGGTAATTGGTTTAACTCGCCTCGGTGCAAAAGTATATTATAGCAATGCAGGTGAAGTAGCAGATTCTACATTCAAATATTTGTTCTATGATATGAATTGGTTATTCTTCTGTGGATGGATGTTCTTGTTCTGCATTATTGTAGTAATCGTAGTCAGCCTGGCAACCAAAGCTCCGACTGCAGAAAAGATTCAGGGACTGGTATTCGGTACGGCTACCAAAGAACAAAAAGCTGCTACACGTGCTAGCTGGAATCACTGGGATATTATTCATACTGTAATTATCCTGGCTATTACAGGTGCTTTCTACTGGTATTTCTGGTAAAAAATAAGCCCTTCCTTCAATCTTCTCTTTGGGAAAGGTTGAAGGAAGCTAAAAATAGTCTTGCCAACGGAAAGACTGGTTTATTATAACTAAAATCACAATCTAAATGGATAAAGATAATTCACAAGAGTCAATGATAAGCTCAAACTCCCTCTCTTTTGGAAAGAACCGGGGGGAGGCTTATTATAGCTCGAATCCCACCTTTTATGTCGGCATCGACTGTATCATCTTTGGTTTCAACGAAGGGGAAATCAGCTTGCTATTGTTGAAGAGAAACTTCGAGCCGGCAATGGGTGAATGGTCACTGATGGGAGGATTTGTGCAAAACAATGAAAGTGTGGATGATGCCGCCAAACGTGTATTGCATGAGCTTACCGGACTGGAAAACGTTTACATGGAACAGGTAGGAACTTTCGGAGCAATCGACCGCGATCCGGGTGAACGGGTTATCTCCGTGGCTTACTATGCATTGATTAACATCAATGAGTATGACCGAAAACTGGTTCAGAAGCACAATGCTTACTGGGTGAATATGAACGAACTTCCCCCGCTTATCTTCGACCATCCTGAAATGGTAGAAAAAGCACGGGAACTGATGAAACAGAAAGCATCCGTAGAACCTATCGGATTCAATCTGCTTCCGAAACTCTTTACATTATCCCAATTACAAAGTTTATATGAGGCCATTTACGGTGAAACAATGGATAAACGGAACTTCCGTAAAAGAGTGGCTGAAATGGATTATATAGAAAAGACTGATAAAATTGATAAACTGGGTTCCAAACGGGGCGCTGCCTTGTATAAGTTCAACGGCAAGGCTTACCGCAAAGACCCGAAATTTAAAATATAATCATTATGCTGGAAGAACTAAAAGAAAAAGTATTTCATGCCAATCTTGAATTGGTAAAGCATGGATTAGTCATCTTTACCTGGGGCAATGTCTCTGCTATCGACCGTGAAAGCGGATTGGTAGTAATCAAACCCAGTGGTGTAAGTTATGATGATATGAAAGCCGAAGATATGGTAGTAGTGGATTTGGATGGCAAGGTCGTTGAAGGACGACTGAAGCCATCCTCGGATACTCCTACTCACGTAGTACTTTACAAAGCATTTCCGGAGATTGGCGGAGTGGTACACACCCACTCTACTTATGCGACTGCCTGGGCACAGGCGGGATGCGACATTCCGAACATCGGAACGACTCACGCGGATTATTTCCATGACGCCATTCCCTGCACGGCAGATATGACGGAAGCGGAAGTGAAAGGCGCTTACGAACTGGAAACCGGTAATGTGATAGTGAAACGTTTTGAAGGATTGAATCCTGTACATACACCGGGAGTATTGGTGAAGAATCACGGTCCTTTCTCTTGGGGAAAAGATGCGCACGATGCTGTACACAACGCCGTGGTAATGGAACAGGTAGCCAAAATGGCAAGTATCGCTTATGCGGTAAACCCGAATTTAACAATGAACCCATTGCTGGTAGAAAAACATTTCAGCCGCAAGCATGGTCCGAATGCTTATTATGGACAATAACAATTAAAAAAACAGATATTAAAAATTAAAGCAATAACATTATGAATAACGTATTTGATCAATATGAAGTATGGTTCGTAACAGGAGCACAGCTTCTGTACGGAGGTGACGCAGTAATCGCAGTAGACGCACACTCTAATGAAATGGTAAACGGACTGAATGAATCCGGTAAACTTCCTGTCAAGGTGGTATACAAAGGTACTGCCAACTCTTCTAAAGAAGTGGAAACTGTATTCAAAGCTGCCAATAACGATGAAAAATGCATCGGTGTAATTACTTGGATGCATACTTTCTCTCCTGCTAAGATGTGGATTCATGGCCTGCAACAGTTGAAGAAACCGTTGTTGCACCTGCACACACAGTTCAACAAGGAAATTCCTTGGGATACAATGGACATGGACTTCATGAACCTGAACCAGTCAGCTCACGGTGACCGCGAATTCGGACATATCTGTACCCGTATGCGCATCCGTCGTAAAGTAGTGGTAGGTTACTGGAAAGAGGAAGACACTTTGCACAAGATCGCTGTCTGGATGCGTGTTTGTGCCGGTTGGGCAGACTCACAGGATATGCTGATTATCCGTTTCGGCGACCAGATGAACAATGTAGCTGTAACCGACGGTGATAAAGTGGAAGCTGAACAACGTATGGGTTACCACGTAGATTATTGTCCGGTAAGCGAATTGATGGAATATCATAAAGAAATCAAGAATGAAGATGTAGATGCATTGGTAGCTACCTACTTCAAAGAATACGACCACGATGCTTCTTTGGAAGACAAATCGACTGAAGCTTATCAGAAAGTATGGAATGCCGCTAAAGCAGAACTTGCCATGCGTGCTATCCTGAAAGCTAAAGGCGCTAAAGGATTTACAACCAACTTCGACGATTTGGGCGACATCGAATACAATGGTTTCGATCAGATCCCGGGTCTTGCTTCACAACGTCTGATGGCGGAAGGTTACGGATTCGGTGCTGAAGGTGACTGGAAATCGGCTGCTCTTTACCGTACAGTATGGGTAATGAATCAGGGACTTCCCAGAGGTTGTTCATTCCTGGAAGACTACACGCTGAACTTCGACGGTGCCAACAGCTCTATCCTGCAGTCACACATGTTGGAAATCTGCCCGCTTATCGCAGCCAACAAACCGCGCCTGGAAGTACACTTCCTCGGTATAGGTATCCGCAAGAGCCAGACTGCAAGATTGGTATTTACTTCAAAGACAGGCGCAGGATGCACTGCTACAGTAGTAGATATGGGTAACCGCTTCCGCCTGATTGTGAACGATGTGGAATGTATCGAACCGAAACCACTGCCTAAATTGCCGGTTGCTTCTGCTCTCTGGATTCCGATGCCTAACCTCGAAGTGGGTGCAGGTGCATGGATCCTGGCTGGTGGAACTCACCACTCTTGCTTCTCTTACGACCTGACAGCAGAATATTGGGAAGATTATGCTGAAATCGCAGGTATCGAAATGGTACATATCAACAAGGATACTACGATCAGCTGCTTCAAAAAAGAACTGCGCATGAACGAAGTTTATTACATGTTGAATAAAGCACTTTGCTAAATAAAATATTGATTTCAACATGAAATTAGATGCAAAATCAACCATCGAAGCAGGCAAAGCCATTCTTGGTATAGAACTGGGGTCAACACGAATTAAAGCTGTGTTGATTGACCAAGAAAACAAGCCGATTGCCCAAGGTAGCCACACTTGGGAAAACCAGTTAGTTGACGGACTTTGGACTTATAATATTGAAGCTATCTGGTCAGGACTGCAAGATTGCTATGCTGACCTTCGCGCTAACGTAAAGAACTTATATGGCATAGAGATTGAGACGCTGGCTGCTATCGGTGTCAGCGCCATGATGCATGGTTATATGCCGTTCAACAAAAAAGAAGAAATCCTCGTGCCTTTCCGCACCTGGAGAAATACGAATACAGGTCGGGCAGCAGCAGTTTTATCAGAGCTGTTTGTCTACAACATTCCGCTGCGATGGAGCATTTCTCATTTGTACCAGGCTATCCTGGACAATGAAGCGCATGTGAATGACATTGATTTCCTGACTACTCTGGCAGGTTATGTGCATTGGCAGATAACTGGCGAAAAGGTATTGGGTATCGGTGACGCATCGGGTATGCTCCCTATCGATCCGACAACCCACAACTATTCGGCTGAAATGGTGGCTAAATTCGATAAACTGATTGCTCCGAAAGAATATAGCTGGAAACTGGAAGATATTCTGCCTAAAGTATTGTCGGCAGGTGAAAATGCCGGTGTCCTCACTTCGGAAGGAAGTAAAAAGCTCGATGCATCGGGTCATTTGAAGGCAGGAATACCGGTTTGTCCGCCAGAAGGAGACGCAGGTACCGGAATGGTGGCAACCAATGCAGTCAAACAACGCACCGGAAATGTATCGGCAGGTACTTCTTCATTCTCTATGATTGTATTGGAGAAAGATTTGTCGAAGCCATACGAAATGATTGACATGGTGACCACTCCTGACGGAAGTCTGGTAGCCATGGTGCATTGCAACAACTGTACTTCTGATCTCAACGCATGGGTTAACCTGTTCAAGGAATATCAGGAGCTTCTGGGCATACCTGTAAATATGGATAAAATCTATAGCAAACTTTACAATATTGCGCTCACCGGTGATACCGATTGCGGAGGTTTGCTTTCATACAATTATATTTCAGGCGAACCTGTAACTGGATTTGCTGACGGAAGACCGTTGTTTGTACGTTCGGCAAATGACAAGTTCAACCTGGCAAACTTTATGCGGACTCACTTGTATGCTTCAGTAGGAGTGCTCAAGATTGGCAACGATATCCTGTTCAACGAAGAAAAAATCAAAGTGGACAGAATTACTGGTCACGGAGGATTATTCAGAACCAAAGGAGTAGGTCAAAGAATACTTGCTGCAGCTATCAACTCGCCTATTTCTGTGATGGAAACAGCCGGCGAAGGTGGTGCCTGGGGTATTGCCCTGTTAAGTTCTTACCTCGTGAACAATGAAAAGAAACAATCTCTTGCCGATTTTCTGGATGAAAGCGTATTTGTCGGTGACGCGGGTATCGAGGTATCACCTACACCCGAAGATGTAGCCGGCTTCAATACATACATCGAAAACTATAAGGCAGGATTGCCTATCGAAGAGGCAGCAGTCAAATTTAAATAATTGACAGTCGGCAATCCATTGTTGTTCATCAAAGATTGCCGATAAATCGCTGTTTATCAAGAGTCAATTCTAACTAAGTATTAACATTAATTATCTCCACCCCTCTCCTCTTTTGGAGAGGGAGATGGGGAGACTATTATCATGAAAACCACCTCGTTCATACTTGCACTTGTCCTGTCCACCTCACTGGGCAAAGCTCAAAACGCCCCACAAGTGTCTTACTTCCCTTTACAGAATGTGAAACTATTGGATAGTCCGTTTCTGCAAGCTCAACAGACTGATTTACATTACATACTTGCATTAGACCCCGACCGTCTGCTCGCTCCTTTTCTCCGCGAAGCAGGGTTACAGCCTAAAGCCCCCAGCTACACCAATTGGGAAAATACCGGATTGGACGGACATATCGGCGGACATTATTTATCCGCACTTTCCATGATGTATGCCGCCACCGGAGATACCGCAGTCTATAATCGCCTCAACTACATGCTGAATGAGTTGAACCGGGCACAACAAACTGTCGGCACAGGATTCATCGGAGGAACTCCGGGAAGCCTTCAACTTTGGAAAGATATAAAAGCAGGAAAGATCCGTGCCGGAGGTTTCGACCTTAACGGCAAATGGGTGCCTCTATACAACATACATAAGACTTACGCCGGATTGCGGGATGCATATCTCTATGCAGGAAGCGACCTTGCACGCCAAATGCTTATCGCTTTTACAGACTGGATGATCGATATCACTTCCGGCTTGAGCGACGAACAAATGCAGGATATGCTTCGTAGCGAACATGGCGGATTAAACGAAACGTTCGCTGACGTGGCCGAAATCACAGGCGACAAGAAGTATCTGGAACTGGCACGCCGTTTCTCTCACAACCTTATCCTTGACCCACTTATCAAAGAGGAAGACAAATTGACGGGAATGCATGCCAACACACAGATTCCAAAAGTGATCGGCTACAAGCGAATAGCCGAAGTGTCACAAGACGACAAGACTTGGAATCATGCTGCAGAATGGGATCATGCCGCCCGTTTTTTCTGGAACACGGTAGTCAATCACCGTTCTGTCTGCATCGGAGGAAATAGCGTCCGCGAACATTTCCATCCGTCGGATAACTTCACGTCCATGCTGAACGACGTTCAAGGACCGGAGACCTGCAATACTTACAACATGCTCCGGCTTACTAAAATGCTTTATCAGAATTCTCACAATCCGAATCAAACAAACGAACCTGATCCCAACTACGTAAACTATTACGAACGTGCGCTTTACAATCATATTCTAGCGTCACAAGAGCCGGATAAAGGTGGATTTGTCTACTTCACTCCCATGCGTCCGGGACATTATCGCGTGTACTCACAACCGGAAACATCAATGTGGTGCTGTGTAGGTTCAGGCTTGGAGAATCATACCAAATACGGTGAATTTATCTATGCGTATCGGAAAGACACTCTTTATGTCAATCTCTTCATTCCTTCACAACTGACCTGGAAAGAGCAAGGCATTATTTTGACACAGGAAACCCGTTTCCCCGATGACGGCAAGGTAACTTTGCGAATAGATGAAGCGCCTAAGAAAAAACGTACTTTAATGATACGTATTCCGGAATGGGCGAACCAATCCAAAGGATATAGCGTCAGCATCAATGGAAAAAGAAAAATGTTCGTTATGGCAAAAGGTAACCAGTATCTTCCTCTCTCCCGCAAATGGAAAAAAGGGGATGTCATTACTTTCTACTTGCCTATGAAAGTCAGTGTGGAACAGATTCCCGACAAGAAAGATTATTATGCTTTCTTATATGGTCCGATCGTTCTTGCAGCTTCCACAGGCACAGAACATCTTGACGGTTTATATGCCGATGACAGCCGTGGCGGACATATCGCTCATGGCAAACAAATTCCTCTGCAAGAAGTTCCGATGCTGATAGGAAATCCAGATTCAATCTGCAAGTCTCTTCAGAAAGAACAGAATAGCCGGATTACTTTCAGCTATAACGGAGAGGTTTATCCTGCACAAGGCAAAGCATTGGAACTCGTCCCGTTCTTCCGCCTGCATAATTCCCGTTATGCCGTTTATTTCCGGCAGGCAAGCGAAGAGCAGTTTAAAGCGATTCAGGAAGAGATGGCAACGGCTGAACGAAAAGCAACGGAGTTGGCTAATCAAACCATTGACCTGATCTTCCCCGGCGAACAGCAGCCGGAGTCTGACCATGGCATCCAGTATGAGCAGGCAGAAACAGGGACGAATAAAGACCGGCATTTCCGACGTGCTAAAGGTTGGTTCGGCTATCAGTTGAAAGTGAAAGAAGAAGCAAGCCGCCTCCTGATTACGGTACGGAAAGATGACCGCAATAAAGTGGTTATTCTTTTGAATAACGAAAAGTTGGCTGTTCATCCGACTGTCAGTGAAGCAGACCAAGACGGTTTCATAACCCTTTCATACGTTCTGCCTCAAAAACTGAATACGGGTAGTTGTCCGATACGTTTTATCCCTGACGGGACGGAATGGACCTCTGCCGTTTATGAAGTTCGTTTACTAAAATAGAAGTCACCACAGATTACACAGATTAACACAGATTATTTATGGGTTATAACATGATAGCAGTCAGAATAAAATCAATCTGTGATAATCTGCGTAATCTGTGGTAAAAAATAATCATTAAACAAATACCATTTATGAAAGCAAAACTATTAGTCAGCACGGCTTTTCTGGCAGCATCTGTATCTCTTTCTGCACAAAAGAGTGCTACCATAACCGTACATGCCGACCAAGGCAAAGAAATCATACCGAAGGAAATTTACGGCCAGTTTGCCGAACACCTGGGTTCATGTATCTACGGCGGTCTTTGGGTAGGCGAAAACTCGGATATTCCTAATATCAAGGGATATCGCACAGACGTATTCAATGCACTGAAAGACTTGTCTGTTCCCGTTCTTCGCTGGCCGGGCGGATGCTTTGCCGATGAATACCACTGGATGGACGGCATTGGTCCGAAAGAGAACCGTCCGAAGATGGTGAACAACAACTGGGGCGGTACCATTGAAGATAACAGTTTCGGAACGCACGAGTTTTTGAATCTTTGCGAAATGCTGGGTTGCGAACCATACGTGAGTGGAAATGTAGGTAGCGGCACAGTGGAAGAGCTTGCCAAATGGGTGGAATATATGACTTCTGACGGAGACTCGCCTATGGCCAACCTTCGCCGTAAGAATGGTCGCGACAAAGCATGGAAATTGAAATATCTCGGCGTAGGAAATGAAAGCTGGGGATGCGGTGGAAGTATGCGTCCGGAATATTACGCAGACTTATATCGTCGTTATTCTACTTATTGCCGCAATTATGACGGCAACCGTCTGTTCAAGATTGCCAGTGGCGCAAGTGACTATGATTACAAATGGACAGATGTATTGATGAATCGTGTAGGGCACCGGATGGACGGTCTTTCTCTACACTATTATACCGTAACCGGATGGAGTGGCAGCAAAGGATCAGCCACTCAATTCAACAAGGATGATTATTACTGGACGATGGGCAAATGTCTGGAAGTGGAAGATGTACTCAAGAAACATTGTACCATCATGGACAAATATGACAAGGACAAGAAAATCGCTCTCTTACTGGACGAATGGGGAACCTGGTGGGATGAAGAACCGGGAACCATCAAAGGACATCTGTATCAGCAGAACACATTGCGTGATGCTTTCGTGGCTTCTTTAAGTCTTGATGTATTCCACAAATATACAGACCGCCTGAAGATGGCAAATATCGCACAGATTGTCAATGTACTTCAATCGATGATTCTGACGAAAGACAAAGAAATGGTGTTGACGCCTACTTATTATGTCTTCAAGATGTATAAAGTACACCAGGATGCCACTTATCTTCCTATCGACCTGACTTGCGAAAAGATAAATGTACGTGATAACCGCACTGTACCGATGGTGAGCGCCACAGCTTCCAAAAATAAAGATGGGGTGATCCATATTTCCCTTTCCAATGTAGATGCTGATGAAGCGCAGGAAATCACCATCAATCTGGGTGATACGAAAGCCAAGAAAGCTATCGGAGAGATTCTGACCGCTTCCAAACTGACCGATTACAATTCTTTTGAAAAACCTAATATTGTAAAACCGGCACCTTTCAAAGAGGTAAAAATCAATAAAGGTACAATGAAGGTAAAACTTCCTGCTAAGTCCATTGTTACTTTAGAGTTACAGTAATTTTAGAGCAATTACTTATTGTATCATAAACAAGAAGACCGTAAAATTGTCGATAAAAAAGATAGCTCTTTTGGATTGTTAAATCCACATAAAGAGTTATCTTTGCGAACAATCTGACAGAAATCAATTAAATTTTAATGATATGAACGATAACAAACTTATGAATCGTGCAGCGGATAACATCCGTATTCTTGCTGCTTCAATGGTTGAGAAAGCCAATTCCGGTCACCCGGGTGGCGCCATGGGTGGTGCTGATTTTGTAAATGTACTCTTCTCTGAGTTTCTAGTATACGATCCTGAAAATCCCCGTTGGGAAGGACGTGACCGCTTCTTCCTCGACCCGGGCCACATGTCTCCGATGCTTTATTCTACGTTGGCATTGACAGGAAAATTCACGCTGGACGAGCTGAAAGAATTCCGTCAATGGGGAAGCCCTACTCCGGGACACCCTGAAGTGGATATCATGCGTAGCATCGAAAATACTTCCGGTCCGCTGGGACAGGGACACACTTTTGCAGTAGGTGCTGCTATCGCTGCCAAATTCTTGAAAGCCCGTTTCGACGAGGTGATGAATCAGACCATTTACGCTTACATCTCTGACGGTGGTATTCAGGAAGAAATCTCTCAAGGTTCCGGACGTATTGCCGGTGCACTGGGACTGGACAACCTGATTATGTTCTATGACTCCAACGATATTCAGCTTTCTACAGAAACGAAAGACGTAACCGTTGAAGATACTGCCATGAAATATGAAGCATGGGGATGGAACGTACTTAATATCAACGGTAATGATCCTGACGAAATCCGTGCGGCAATCAAAGAAGCACAGGCTGAAAAAGAACGTCCGACACTAATTATCGGTAAAACCGTAATGGGTAAAGGTGCACGCAAGGCAGACGGCAGCAGCTATGAAGCTAACTGCGCTACACACGGTGCTCCTCTCGGTGGCGACGCATACGTAAATACAATCAAGAATCTGGGTGGTGATCCTACTAACCCGTTCGTTATATTCCCGGAAGTAGCCGAATTGTATGCAAAAAGAGCAGAAGAACTGAAAAAGATCGTTGCTGAAAAGTATGCAAAGAAAGCTGCATGGGCGAAAGCAAACCCGGAACTGGCTGCAAAACTGGAACTCTTCTTCTCGGGCAAAGCTCCGAAAGTGGACTGGGCTGCTATCGAACAGAAAGCAGGTAGCGCTACTCGTGCTGCATCTGCAACCGTATTGGGCGCACTTGCTACACAGGTAGAAAACATGATCGTTGCTTCGGCCGACCTTTCTAACTCTGACAAGACTGACGGTTTCCTGAAAAAGACTCATTCTTTCAAGAAAGGTGATTTCAGCGGAGCATTCTTCCAGGCAGGTGTATCTGAATTGTCAATGGCTTGTATCTGTATCGGTATGTCTCTCCACGGTGGTGTGATCGCTGCTTGCGGTACATTCTTCGTATTCTCCGATTACATGAAACCTGCCGTACGTATGGCTGCTTTGATGGAACAACCGGTGAAATTCATCTGGACACACGACGCATTCCGCGTAGGTGAAGACGGTCCTACTCACGAACCGGTAGAACAGGAAGCTCAAATCCGCCTGATGGAAAAACTGAAAAACCATAAGGGACACAACTCTATGTTGGTACTTCGTCCGGCTGATGCAGAAGAGACAACCATTGCTTGGAAACTTGCTATGGAAAATATGTCTACTCCGACAGGATTGATTTTCTCTCGTCAGAATATTGCCAATTTACCGGCAGGAACAGATTACGAACAGGCAGCCAAGGGTGCTTATATCGTAGCAGGTTCCGACGAAAATCCGGATGTTATCCTGGTAGCTTCAGGTTCTGAAGTAGCTACATTGGTAGCCGGCACAGAGTTGCTTCGCAAAGATGGCGTGAAGGTACGCATTGTATCTGCTCCGTCTGAAGGTCTGTTCCGCAACCAACCGAAAGAATATCAGGAAGCTATTCTTCCGGCAGATGCGAAGATTTTCGGTATGACTGCCGGTCTGCCTGTCACTCTTCAAGGTCTGGTAGGTTGCCACGGTAAAGTTTGGGGATTGGAATCTTTTGGTTTCTCTGCTCCTTACACAGTGTTGGATGAGAAACTTGGATTTACTGCCGAGAACGTATATAACCAAGTAAAAGCAATGCTCTAATGAAAACAATCGGATTAGCATGCGACCATGCCGGTTTTGAACTGAAAGAATATGTTCGCGGCTGGCTGGAAGCAAAAGGCTGGGCTTACAAGGATTTCGGAACTAACTCTACCGCAAGCGTAGACTATCCGGATTATGCTCATCCGCTGGCTCTTGCAGTGGAATCGGGAGAATGTTATCCCGGTATCGCTATCTGTGGCAGTGGAAACGGAATTAATATGACGCTGAACAAGCACCAAGGGGTTCGTGCCGCTCTCTGCTGGAATGCAGAGATCGCACACCTGGCTCGTCAGCACAATGACGCTAATGTACTGGTTATGCCGGGACGCTTCATCAGCACTGAAGAAGCGGACATGATTTTGACAGAGTTCTTCTCTACCAAATTTGACGGCGGACGCCATCAGAACCGTATTGATAAGATTCCGGTAAAATAAAGCTCGAAGATAAATCAAATAGGTGTAAAGCTGTTCTTCTTTTTGAAGGACAGCTTTATTTTTATACCGGTATAAGATTTTATCATATACGAGATTACAAAAGAAGGGCAACTTCGTCTTTATTACAAGACGATATTAAAAACTGAAATTATGGGTAAACTGAATATGAAAGAATGGATCAGCCAAACGATCCAACGTAAGGAAACGATTGCAATTCCGATCATGACACATCCGGGTATCGAATTTATTGGGAAAACGGTGCATGATGCGGTAACAAACGGACAGGTTCATTATGAGGCTATCAAAGCTCTTTGTGACAAGTATCCGGCTGCGGCAGCAACCGTTATCATGGATCTGACGGTAGAAGCGGAAGCTTTCGGGGCAGAGATTATCTTTCCGGAAAATGAGGTGCCCAGTGTGTCCGGCCGTTTGCTGGCGGATGAAGCTGCTATTGAAAAGCTGGAAGTTCCGGCGTTGAATAAAGGAAGAATTCCGGAATATCTTAAAGCAAATATGCTGACAGCCAGAAATGTAACAGACCGTCCGGTTTTTGCCGGTTGCATCGGTCCTTATTCGCTGGCCGGACGTTTGTATGATATGTCGGAAATCATGATGCTGATTTATATTAATCCCGATGCAGCCAATACATTATTAAGAAAATGCAGTGACTTCATCACCCGCTATTGCATGGCATTGAAAGCAACCGGTGTGAACGGTGTAGTCATGGCTGAACCTGCTGCAGGACTGTTATCCTACGAAGATTGCCTGCAATATTCTTCTTTATTTGTGAAAGAAATAATAGAGAAGGTACAGGATGATCACTTTGCCGTAGTGCTTCATAATTGCGGAAACACAGGGAATTGCACACAAGCGATGGTTTATACCGGTGCAGCCGCTTATCATTTCGGGAATAAAATCAAAATGGAGGAAGCGTTGAAAGAGGTTCCGACCGATGCACTGGCAATGGGAAATCTGGACCCGGTGAGCCTTTTCAAAATGGCAGGTCCGGAGACTATGAAGGAAGCGACTTTGCAACTATTGGAGGCTACCCGTGCATATCCGAATTTCGTATTGTCAAGTGGTTGTGATATTCCGCCACATACGTCTTCTGTTAATATAGATGCATTTTATACTGCATTGGAAGAGTTCAATAATGGTTGAACAGGAACTTACTTACCAGAAACTGCAAATCCCATCGTCCGATATCTACGAGGCGATGGGATATAAAGATTCTATGCCGGATGGAATGGTTATAGAAGAAATAAATACGTTACTTGACCGTATCACTCCCCTTCTTCGTCCTCGTTTCTTCTTTTTCCTCACTGACGGACTGCTTGACACTGAAAAAGCAACACTGACTGTAAAAGATACGGTTTTCTCAATCGGTAAAACCATTGCCCGCCAACTACGGGGTTCGGAAGCCTTTGCCTTTTTTACCGCCACTGCGGGAGTTGAATTTGAGGAGTTTCAACATCTGCTTCAGCAAGAGGACGACATGGTGAAAGTATATATAGCAGACTCATTGGGGAGCATCATTGCAGAAAAGGCTGCTGATTGCATGGAAAAGGAGTTGGCTGCATTTATCGAAAAGAGAGGTTGGAAGCACACTAATAGGTACAGCCCCGGTTATTGCGGATGGCACGTATCGGAACAACAAAAACTATTCTCCTTATTTCCGGTCGCTTCGCCCTGTGGTATTCAGTTGACAGATTCCAGCCTAATGATTCCCATCAAATCTGTAAGTGGTATTATTGGAGTGGGTTCTCATGTCCGTAAGCTGGAATATACTTGCGGGCTGTGTACGTATGAGAATTGTTTTCGCAGAAAATAGTTTCACCACAGAGAACGCAGAGGACACAGAGATTATTATCTAATAATAAAAGACTCTGTGTCCTCT